>NZ_JBDOPO010000261.1:0-21461 GCF_039830215.1 Rubritalea sp.
TGGGTTTTACCCGATTAGGTCGAAGATTGGCTTTGGAAATACTCCGAACACCAAAAGCGCTATGGTGAGCACGATGACTGACACCTTAGTTATTAGTGGGAGGCTAATCTCAGACTGCTTGTCACTCGTGTTCCAGTAGATTGCACGGATGACTTTGAAGTAGTAATAGAAGCCTGCTGCAGCGCCGATGAAGGCGATGACGACAACGAGCCAGCTGACTTTATCGAGGTTGGTGAGGGCTGCTTCGAATACTTTAAACTTACCGACAAATCCCGCGGTGAGTGGGACACCGGCCATTGAAGCCATGATGATAGTGAGTGCTCCAGCAAGTAGCGGGTTGCGCTTTCCTAGGCCATTGAGGGCGCTGATTTCTTCTGAGTCTTCTTCGTTGCGGATGAGCGCTAGTACGAAGAATGCTGCGAATGTCATGATGAGGTAGGTCGCTAGGTAGAAGAGGACCGAGTCAAATGCGCCAGTAGCGAGGCCTAGGAGCAAGAAGCCTGCGTGGGCAATGGATGAGTATGCTAATAGGCGCTTGAAGTTTGTCTGAGATAGAGCTGCGAGGTTACCGTAAAGTAAGGTTGCTGCAGCCATGATCACCAGAATGGTCGCTACTGATCCTTGCGTTTCTGGGGATGCGAGGAATGAGCGCAAGATAGTGATCGCGACGCCGAATCCTGCAGCCTTAGATGCGATGGATAGGAATGCTGTGATTGGAGTTGGAGCACCTTGATAAACATCAGGAATCCAGAGCTGCATCGGAGCAGCTCCGACTTTGAAACCGAGAGAGATGATGATGAGGGCCAGACCGAAGAGTAGAGCTGCACTTGAACCCGATTCCTTTAGATTGATAGAGAGTTGAGCAATACTAGTGGTGTCTAAGGCGCCATAGACCCAAGCGATTCCATAAACGAGGAAGCCTGTGGAGAGTGCTCCTAGGATGAGGTATTTCACACCAGCTTCGAGTGAGCCAACATTGCGTCGCATGAAGGCAACCATCACGTAGAAGGTGATAGTGACTAGCTCAAGTGCTACAAAGATCGACACGAGGTCAGTAGCTGAAGCCATCCACATGAGGCCTGCACAGGCAAAAACTGGAAGACAATAGAACTCACCAGCATTGGTGTCGGAACCGTCTGGGCTAGTGAACTTGTTGATGACTTTACTGAAGTCAAAGCTCATCAGTAATACTAAAATGGTGCTTACCAAGGCGAAGCCTTTGAAGAACAGGGCGTAGCCGTCGTTACTGACAAATCGAGCCATCCATTGGGGGGCTTCGCTAGCACATGAAGGGCATGACGTCACAATTAGACCAATGAGCACAGCCGTAAGGCCGACTGCACCCGCTATCGCCAGTGTGGCTTTCTTTTTAGGAGCCGCGAAGGCTTCCCAAAGTAAAAGAACGAGACCAAGTCCCGCGACGATGAATTCTAGGTAGTATTGCATGAAAGTGATGTGTTGAATTCTAGATTCTAAATTCTGGCTTCTTGATCCTTATTTAAGAACGTTGAGAAGAAGGTTTGGGTAGAGGCCGACAACGAGCAGCACGATGCTGAGTAGGATGGCTGGGGCTTTTTCTAAGAGGCTGAGGTCAGTGACGTTTTCGCACTTCGCTTCGAGTGGGCCTTGGAATGTATTGCGGAAAGCGCGGAGCATGTAGACGGCGCTGATAACGACACCCCAGATGGCAATGATAGTAGCGATCTGAACAGGGCCGAGGTCTTGGTCCGTTGTCCACCCTTCGAAACCTGAGAAGAATACCATGATCTCACCAGCAAAGTTGGCGAGGCCTGGGAGGCCGATGGAGGCCATTGCGACGAGGCCGAAGAGGAAGCAGAGCTTAGGTGCCGTTTTGGCCAGTCCGCCGAGCTTGTTCAATTCGATCGTGCCAGTCTTGGCTTCGATGCGGTCTGCAAGTGAGAAGGAAAGGGCAATTGAGATACCGTGGGCAAACATCAGAAGAACTGCTGCAGAGGCTGCGAGTGTGAGTCCGCCGTCGGCAGTCATTATTTCACCGCCAGAAGCAATCGCTGCTGCAATTGCTAGGAAGATGTACCCCATGTGCATCACTGAAGAGTTACCAAGCATGTTAGCGAGGTTCTTCTGGTTGATAGTCACAAGTCCAACCCAGATGATGTTGCAGAGGAGCAGAACAAGGAGTAGGTTGAGCCAGTGTTGCATTCCTTCTGGAGCAACTGCGAGACCAACGCGGAGTAGACCGTAGAGGCCGAATTTCTTAAGCACGCCAGCGTGGAGCATAGCGATTGGAGCCGGAGCTGATGCATACGCTGGTGCTGCCCATGAGTGGAATGGGAAGAGCGAAACCAATGTGCCGAAGCCAATGATCAACAGAAGCGCGATGGCATTTTGGTGGTTCTCAACAGCGGCGAGGTGCTCAAAAGCGAAGCTCTCTAGTTGAGTGCCAGCAAGAATGATTCCAGCGAGAAGAACGATGGAACCAAACGCTAGGTAAACAGTAGTCTTCCAGGCGATTGCTTTACGCTCGTTGCCCCCGCGGCCAAGGATGCCAATCATCAAGAAGGTCGGGATGAGTGCGAGTTCGTGGAATGCGTAGAAGAAGAACAGGTCAGTGGAGATGAATGCTCCAATGGCTCCTGCAGCGATAAGCAAGATGCTGGAGTACCAGAGTTTCTCTCTGCCTTCTGGGCATGAGCCACTAAGTGCTGCAGCTAGGGTGACGATGACTGAAAGTACCAGCATCACTGCGCTCATGCCATCAAGGCCGAGGCTGAAGTGGATGGCTGGTGATTCAAGAACAAGAAAGCTGACCGAGCCAACGCATGCAGGGCAACAGGCTGCAAATAATCCGAGGATCAAGTTGAGGGCAGCAGCACCGAGAGTGGTGAGCCGTGCAGGGGCTGCTGCTAGGATCGCGACCGTCGCTAGGAGCGGTATGAGAATTAATGCTAAAAGCATAATGGTAGTGTAGTAAAGTTAGAGAAAATTAGAGGAAAACCGTGAGGTAGATGACGAGGATGATTCCTGCGCCAAAGAGGAACGCGTAGTTTTGTAGGCTGCCGGTTTGCATCTTCGTGCGGAAGATGTTGCCAGTTCCCTGAGCTAGACGTGTGAGTCCACCGACGAGGAGGCCGTTGATGACAAATTCATCGAGGAAGTGAACGACTGCTGCGACAAGGTCTTGGAAGAGCTTGATGAGTTTGGCGTAGATTTCATCGAGGTAGAACTTGTTACGGAAGACTTTCATTGCAGCATTGCCAGCAATTGGGTCGGATGTTTTTCCTTTGTAGAGAACGACTGCTGCTACAAGTCCAACGACGAATGCTCCGATTGAACAGCCAGTCACAAAGTTCATCTTAATGTCAGTGTGTGGGTGGAAATCATTGAGAGCTGGAATGAGTGAGCCCAACCATGGTGAGGCTAGTGCCATGAGTGCTAGAAGAGCCAGAGGCACCGCCATGATAAGTGGTACTTCTTTCGCGTGTTCTGCGTGCTCATCTTTTGCTTTTCCTAGGAAGGCAATGAAGATGAGGCGGAACATGTAGAAGGTGGTGAGTGCTGCAACTGCTACAGCAATGTAGAAAAGTGCTGGATTCTCGTGCTCTGCAGCGTGGAGGATTCCCTCTTTAGAGAAGAAGCCTGACGTTCCAGGAACAGCTGTGAGACAGAGTGTGCCGATGATGAAGGTGATGCCAGTGATAGGCATTTTCTTCAGCAATCCACCCATTTTCCAGATGTTTTGTTCGTGGTGGCATGCGTAGATCACGGCACCAGAACCGAGGAAGAGGAGAGCTTTGAACCAAGCGTGGGTATAGAGGTGGAACATTCCAGCCTCAGGCTTGAGCAGTCCAACAGCCATTACCATGTAGCCCAGCTGTGAGAGTGTGGAGTAGGCGAGGATTTTTTTGATGTCGTCTTGCTGGGTTGCCATGAGAGCGGCAACGAGGGAGGTTATTCCACCAACCCAAGCGATAGTCATTGCTGAGCATTCTGGGATAGCATCGAGTCCTACTGAGTAGAAGAAGCGTGCCATCATGTAGACACCCGCAGCAACCATGGTTGCTGCGTGGATCAGAGCTGAAACTGGAGTAGGTCCTTCCATCGCATCCGGAAGCCAGACGTGGAGTGGAAGTTGTGCCGATTTACCAATAGCTCCACAGAATACGAGGAGCACTGCGGCGCCGAGGAATGGGGTGCCTGCTGCGACGCCCATTTTATCGAAAACGATAGTATTGGTGATTCCCCAAATCATGAGGATACCGATGAGGAAGCCGAAGTCACCAACACGGTTGGAGAGGAATGCTTTCTTGGCCGCATCTGCAGCCGAGTCCTTTTGGTACCAATGACCAATGAGAAGGTAGGAAGATAGTCCCACAAGCTCCCAGAAGATGAACATCATGATGAAGTTGTTTGCGAGGACGATCCCAGTCATGGAGAACATGAAGAGCGACAGGTTACCGAAGTAGCGCGCTCTCGCTTCGTCGTCTTTCATGTAGCCCAATGAGAACACATGAACGAGTAGGCCAATGCCTGTGACGACAATCATCATGCCGGTTGAGAGTTGGTCGAGCTTGAGAGCTATATCGATCGAAAAGTCGCCAATCTGAATCCAGTTGTAGAGTGGCGAGGAGTCCTCAGTGCCGAGAAGCATCAAGGATATTCCAAGAGTTGCTGCAGTGAAGGCGGTTCCCAGTACGGCTGCGATAGAGGCCATTTTCTGCTTTAGCAAAAAGTGGATCAAGACGGCTGATAGCAGCGGAAGGACGAATAGTAAGAGTGATTGATTCATACGATAGCTACTTTGAAATTATCCCTGGAGTGAGGTGAGGTCCTCAGTGTTGACTGTTTGGCGTGCTCTATAGAGAGCGACGATGATGGCCAGTCCGACAGCTACTTCTGCGGCAGCCACGGTGATGACAAAGAAGACGAGCATTTGGCCGTCATAGTCAGGTAAGCCAGCGACCATCTTTTCGCGTGAGAATGCAACGAGTGTCAGTGATGCAGCAGCAAGCATGAGCTCGAGACACATAAATATGACGATGATGTTACGGCGAATAATCACACCAGCAAGACCTATGGAAAATAGGATGCCAGACATGAATAGGTATTCGGTGAGTGATGCGGTGGGCATAAGAAAAGTTCTGCGTGTTTCGTTATTCGAAAATAAAGGCTTGTTAGAGCTGGTTACGCTTTAGGGTTGAGCTTCTTGGAGAGTGAGACGCAGCCGACGGTGGCAACGAGTAAGAGAATGCCAATCACCTGAAGTGGGAAATTGTATTCGGTGAAGAGTTTTTGGCCGATGAGGTTCACATCGGGAAGTGATCCTTTCTTGAGTTCCTTGCGGATCTGGCTGTCAGCAGCGATCTCGCTAGGGATTTCTGCTTCGGCAGCGATGAGGCTTTCTTTGTTGATTGGAGCAAAGTCACCGAGGTCGCTAGTCTGGAATATTGCCACTAGTTGGAGAACGAGTAGGAGTGGAATGATAATGCCAGCTGCGAGAGTTGGTGTTTTCACTTCGTTGTTTTCTTCCTTCTTGAGATCAAGAAGCATGATGATGAAGAGGAAGAGAACCATCACTGCGCCAGTGTAGACGAGGACTTGAAGGATTCCCACGAAGTAAGCATTGAGTCCGACGAAGAGTGCCGCGAGACCGATGAATGACACAATCATCGAGAGTGCGCAAGCAACTGGATTCTTCAGAGAAACAACACCGACGCCGCCAGCGAGCATGATGATCGCGAAGATGTAAAAGAATGGAGTAGGCATGATAGTATGTTTTAAATTTAGACAGAGTGATTACTTAAGCTCGTTCCACTTGTTGACGAGACCAACACGCTTGCCGCCGATCTCATAGAGTTTCGCTTTGTTGTGCACCATGTCTTCACGGGATGTGCCTGTGATGAGGTATTCTTTGCGGAGGTAGATCGCTTGCTCTGGGCAAACTTCTTCACACATGCCGCAGTAAATGCAGCGGGTCATGTCGATATCAAATTCCTTCGGGCGTTTTTCCACCTTTGCCCATTGATCATCCGCAGGGATTTCGCCCGGAGTGATTTTGATGGCTTTAGGTGGACAGATGAATTCGCAAAGCTGACAGGAAACACAGCGCTCGCGGTCTTGTTCATCAGTTACCAAGGCTGGCGCACCACGGTAGTGTTCAGGAAGGTGATCGTCCCAGCGTTGTTCAGGGTACTGCATCGTGATGCCTAGTCCTGAGGAGTTGAGTGAATCAGCACCACGTGACTTACCAGTCACAGATTTGACAGCGTGTTTGAGTGTGACCATTGCCCCCTTTGCTAGTGCAACGAGGTAGAGCTTTTCACCAGTGTTGAGCTCTGGACGTTTGAGTTTTTTGACTTCAGCCATTAGTTTGGAGAATTAAGTAGGAAGAATCGAGAATTGAGAATTAGGAAGATGTGTTCGGCTCGTGTGATATAAGACCTTTGATTAAGCCGCTGATGAGTCTGTTGACTTCATTGGCATTATTTCTGGCGGTGATTGTATCGGTGTATTGGAGGTCGTGTGCGAGTCGAAGTTGGTAGTGAGTTTCTTTTAGTGATGCCTGAGCGATATTATAAAATCTAATTTTTTCCTTATCTGTCCATCGTCCAAAACCTTCTACAATGTTGGAGGGTACTGAAATGGCTGCGCGACGGAGTTGTGATGTTAGACTGAATAATTCGTGCTTTGGGAATGTCTGAGTAATGGTGTAATATCTAAAACTAAAGCATGTGCTTTTTGCCACGCAATGAGATCCTCATATGTTGTGATTTTAGACATGCGATTCTTAATTCTAGATTCTAGATTCTTTTGGTTTATCGAGTGACTTCGCAATCACGAACATGAGTGCTGAGAAGACGATGACACCAATAACAAGGGCTGCGATTGTACCGTACTCGCCACGTGCTGCCATGCTAGGGGCGGCCATGATGACTGCTGCTACGAGGATGTTGATGAGTGCTAGCTCGAAGAATACAACCCAGCCGAGCTTCATCAGTTGGTCGTAGCGGAAACGTGGAACGGTCCAGCGGACGAGGATGAAGAAGAGGATAAATCCTACGACTTTGGCAAGGAATGCGCCGAGGTGGACGATGCCCGCGTATGCTACCCAGTTGCCCATGTCATCTTTGAGTAGTTCATCCAGACCAAAGCCAAGTGACCAACCACCGAAGAAGAGGGTAACAATCAGAGCTGAGCCCACAATCATTGCTGCGTATTCACCGAGGAAGAACAGGGCGAACTTCATAGAGGAATACTCAGTGTGGTAACCACCAACGAGCTCTGTCTCACATTCTGGAAGGTCGAAAGGCATACGGTTTGTTTCCGCGAAGATAGAAACTGTGAAGATAAAGAAGGAGAGGAACAGGGGAATCATCAGTAGTGCTCCCCAGATGCCACCAAATTCGTAGAGGCCAAATTGCAGGCCATTTTTGAAGGTGATTGGGCAAAGCAGCCAACCGTGCTCAGCTTGCCACTCAACAATGCTTGTGAGGTTAAGCTGACCAAAGATCATGAGCACTGGAATCACCGAGAGTCCGAGAGCAATTTCGTAGGAAATCATCTGAGCACATGAGCGCACACCACCGAAGAAGGAGTACTTGTTGTTGGATGCCCATCCGGCAAATGTGATTCCGTAAACGGAGAGTGAAGCGATAGCAAAGATGAAGAGAGGTCCGACTGAAACGTCGGCGATCACAAGTTTGATGTCTTCGCCGAACAATGTGATAGAGCTACCAAAAGGGATCACACCGAGCGTGAGCAAGGCAGGAACCATGGTTAGCGCTGGAGCGATCCAGAAGAAAAACTTGTTCACGTGCGATGGCGTGAAGTCTTCCTTAAGGATGAATTTTAAACCGTCAGCGAGTGGCTGAAGTAAACCTTGTACTGGAATGTCCTTCTTAGCGCCAAAGAGCGTGAGAGGAATACCTGTACGGTTCGGTCCAACTCGGTCTTGGAGAATCGCCGAGAAACGACGCTCAGCATAAACCGAGTAGGCAATGATAGGCAAGGTGAGCACGAAGGTGAAACCTACGATCTTCACCATGGTGATGAGTGTGAGTGTGAGTAAATCCATGTGGTTACAAATGGTTCAATTAGAGGAAGGAGTTACCCAACAATCTCGCGGTTTTCTACGCGTTGTTTTTCTTTTTCGAGCAAGGGGATGGTGACGCCAGTTTCGATGAGTTGGATTCCTTGGTCGCCGACCTTGGAGAATGTGACACCCTCGAATGCTGGCACTGCTTGTGCGATTACTTTGACGATGTCTTCGAGCATGTAAATGTCGTTGGCTTCGCCTGTGTAGCTGAGAATGATGTCGCGGAGGATCTCCCAGTCATCACGCGCATTGCCTGGAGCTTGAGAGGCTTGGTTCAGTCGCTGAAGTCGGCCAGTGACGTTGATCATTGTTCCACGCTTCTCGGCGAAGTTTGAACTAGGTAGGACGATGTCACTAGCTTGTGCTGTGGCATTTTCCTTGATGTTCGTACTAATGATGAGTTCAGCGGCAGCGAGTTCATCGTGGCTGAATCCAGCTTCGCCGATGAGGTCTTCACCTAGAGCTACGATTGCTTTGATCGAACCGTTTCCGAGACCGGCTTTGATAGCTGCTAGTTTTGCAGATGGATCATCCTGTTCAAAGATAAGCTTAGCGCCGTTGCTGTTAGGGTTGCGGTCGGCAGAGATGAGTTTGCCGTCTGCTTCACCCATGCGAGCAACTGTGCTGATGGAACTAGTTCCTAGTATGTCAGCGAGTGTCTTAGTGAGGAATAGTTCTTCGTTGGTCTGGCGAGCTGATGCAATGATTGCGATTTCAGATCCTTCGAATTGCTTGAGAGCATCTGAGGTGGCTTCAATAGCAGTTTGCCAGTTAGTGACTTCGTGTGTGCCTTCTGCTTTGATCATCGGATCAGTGAGGCGGTTGTCACCTTGAACTTCGTGGAAGGCAAGACGGTGTGAGTCAGGCATCCACTCGGAGTTGACGTCGTTGTTGAGACGTGGAGTGACGCGGTAAATTTCGTTACCACGCGTCCAGATTGTCGTGTTGCAACCAGTCGCACAGTTTGTGTCGATGGATTTTGTTTCCTTGAGGAACCAAACGCGCATCTGGAAGCGGAAATCTTTTGAAGTGAGAGCTCCGACTGGGCAGAGGTCTATAGTATTCATTCCGTAGTTAGAGTCTAACTTGCGGTCTGGGTGACAGCTGAGTGTCGTGTGTGTCCCTCTCTCGGTGAAGCCAAGGACTGCATCGTCAGCTACTTCATCCATGAAGCGGATACAGCGGGAACACATAATGCAGCGTTCGTCGTCGAGGTTGACGCGAGGTCCGATGTCCACATTCTTAGGCTTCTTGACCTTATCATCAATAAAGCGTGACTGGCCACGGCCGTGTTCGACTGAGAATTCTTGAAGTGAACACTCACCAGCTTGGTCGCAAATTGGGCAATCGAGAGGGTGGTTGATGAGGAGGAACTCCATCACGCCTTCACGGGTCTTCTCTACTAGATCACCTTGGGTGCGGATACCCATGTTTTCACCAACTGTGTTAGCACAAGCAATCACAGGGCGCGGCATCCAACCAATTTCTTGGAATCCTTCCTCGTTGAAAGTTGGTTCAGCACCGGGAGCAAGTCTTGGAGGCATTCCCATTTGCACCAAGCACATGCGGCAATTTCCCGGTGAGGAAAGCTTTGGGTGGTAGCAATAATGTGGGACTTGCGCTTCAGCCATTCTGCAGGCTTCAATCATACGCGTACCGCGAGGAACCTGAATCCAGTGACCGTCAATCTGAACATTGACGAGCCCCTTCTCGGCGGCGAGATCTTTAGGAAGTTGTTTGGTGTCAGTGTCTGACATAATAGAAATTAGGTAGTTGTTAGCAGGAGGCGATGCTAGAGTGGGTCGTTGCAGTAGTTGTTAGGACCGTCAGTACCCTTGAGGCAGCCAGTTTCTACGAATGACCAGACGGCGCCAATGAGGGGGATTAAGCCTATAAAAATCCATAAACCGGATTTATCACGATCATGCCAACGCTTGCTTTGGATGGCCAGACTAGCCCAGACCAATGGGATATATGCTAGAGCCATGACTGTGATTGTAATCCCAGAATCTTGTCCGAAGATAAACATGCATGGGAGAACTAGAGCATAAAAGGCAAGACCAGAAAGGAGTGAGTAGCCCCAGAAGGTGCTTCTTGGGATTCTGCCTTTGAAAGAAAATAGAACCTCTTTGGCGCTCAGTTTGCTTGAGCTAGACTCAGGTTGAGCAGTTGTCTGAGGAGTCCTGTATGGGTTGTTGGTTTCCATAGTGAATAGTGGTTAAATTATTTTTGAAGGTAAGCTTCACGTTGGAGCTGTTCTTTTGAAAGGCGGTTGTTTTCCTCCGATGTCTCAGCGGTGAGTTCATCGCGGAATTTGGAGATGATGGCTTCGACCGGCCATGACGAAGCTTCGCCAAATGCACAGATTGTTTTACCGTCGATTTGGTAGGCGACATCTTCAAGTGTCTGAATGTCTTCAGGAGCAGCAAGTCCATTGACGATGCGGTCTGATATCTTTTTCATCCAGCCATTACCTTCACGGCAAGGGGTACACTGCCCACACGATTCATGCGCGTAGAAGTGGTTGATATTATTCAGCACCCAGGACATCTTGCGCGAGTTATCGAGCACGATAACACCTCCTGACCCGGCCATGGTGCCGCATGCTGCAAGAGTGTCGAAGTCCATCTGGATATCCCAGAAGGCTAGGTCTTTAGCGTCGTCGCCTTTGCCAATTTTAAATACTTCTTCGCAACGTAGAATTTTTGAGGATGATCCACCAGGGATGACAGCCTTGAAGCTGCGCCCGTCCTTTGGTCCGCCACAGATGTCGTTGAGCAGTTCACCCATAGTGATTTTGCCGACTTGGACCTCGTAGTAACCTGGATTTTTAACGTCACCAGAAACGCAAAGGATGCGTGTGCCAGTGTTGCGCTCCACTCCGAGTTTTGCGTACTCCGCGCCACCCATCTCAAGGATGTGTTTGACGTGGCAAAGTGATTCTACGTTGTTCACGATTGTGGGAGCCATGTAGAGGCCGAGGGCCGCTGGGAAGTAAGGTGGCTTAATGCGTGGGTATGGACGTTTTCCTTCGAGTGACTCGATGAGGCCAGTTTCTTCACCACAAATGTAGGCTGCCGCACCACGGTGTACCCAGATTTCAAGGTCGAAACCTGAACCAAGGATATTCTTGCCGATGTAGCCTTTAGCGCGGGCTTCTTCGATAGCGCGCTCCATAGTGATAGCAGCTTCAGGGAATTCCTCACGCATGTAGATAAATGCCGTCTTGGCTCCCACAGCGAATGCTGAGATTACCATGCCTTCGATCAATTGGTGTGGATCTTGGTGGACGATGTAACGGTCCTTGAATGTGCCAGGCTCGGACTCGTCACAGTTACAGATGAGGTAAACTGGCTTTGTGTTGTTTGGTGGGATGAATCCCCACTTCACACCAGTCGGGAAACCTGCACCTCCGCGTCCGCGGAGGCCAGATGCCTTCACTTCATTAGTGATGGCGGATGGTTCCATCGTGAACGCTTTCTTGAGTTGCTCGTATCCACCATCGGCGATGTAGGTGTCGATAGATGTGTCCCAGCCTTCGCGATCGATGTTTTTAAAGATCAAGCGATGCTCGGATGGATGTGGCTCTTTGCCTGGAAGATATTTGATGTCTGACATGGTGTTGTGCAGCGAAAAGTTGGTCAAAGGAAGTTGCTCGTCCATTAGGCTGAGTACTGGTCGATCAAGTCTTGGGCTTTTTCTGGCCCGACGTTTTCGTGGAAATCGTCGTTCACGAGGCAGGCTGGTGCGCTGCCGCAGGAAGCAAGGCATTCTGCGAATTCTACGGAGTAGTTACCACAAGGGGAAACGACGATAGGGTGGTGGTGTGAGAGCTTGCTGCGGTCAATATCAGTGATCTCGCAGATCTTATCCATGAGTTCGTGCGAGCCGGCCATGGCACAAGAAAGCGTGCGGCAGACTCTGTAATGGAATTTACCTGGGGCGCTTTGGCGAAATGCCGGGTAAAACGTAACGACTGAGAGAACTTTGATTTGCTCAATTTCTAACTTCTCCGCAACCCAAGAAATGGATTCCTTAGAAATGAAGCCGAAGTGGTGTTGGACAATGTGGAGAAGAGGTAAAACAGCGGAGAGCTTGCTTACTGGGTAGTGGGCAATGCGCTCATCTGCTAGAGCTTCGATCTCAGCAGTGGCTTCAAAAGGTTTGAAGTTCTTGTCACCTGGAGATGGCTGTGAGGTGACGGCGTATTCGAGAATGTCTTGGGACATGGATTTAAGATCTAAAATTTAAGATTAATTATCTGTCACACTCACCCATAACGAAGTCGAGTGAGCCGAGGATGGCTGGTACGTCTGATACCATTGTGCCCTTGAGTAGTTCAGAGCAAATCGAGAGGTTGATAAAAGATGGGGAGCGAATCTTAAGGCGATGGGGGACGCCGCCGCCCTTAGAGTGGATGTAGAATCCGAGTTCACCTTTAGGGTTCTCATGGCCAAAGTAAACTTCACCTTCAGGGGCGTCGATGCCTTGTGTGGTGACAATAAAGTGGTGAATGAGTTCCTCCATCGACATGAGCACGCGCTCTTTGTCGGGAAGTGTGCTCTTGGGGTCGACAATGTTGACCGGGCCTTCAGGCAAGGTCTCAAGCACTTGGCGGATGATGCGGATTGACTGGCGCATCTCTTCCATTCGGACTTGGTAGCGAGCATAACAGTCGCCTTCTTCAGCAACTGGTACGTCAAAGTCATACTTCTCGTAACCGAGGTATGGGTTATCCTTACGTAGGTCGCGAGGAACTCCTGATGCACGAAGGTTAGGACCGGTCATGCCGTAGTCGATGGCGTCTTGCTTTGAAATAACTCCCACGTCGCACATGCGCTTCATGAAAATTTTGTTCTTGTCGAGTAGGGTAGCGATTTCCGCGATCTGCTCTTCGCATTCATCGAGGAAGGTGATGACGTTCTTTTCAAAGCCCTTTGGGAGGTCTCTTATTTGACCGCCGACTCTCGTGTATGAGGTTGTGAAACGTGCTCCAGTGAGTTGCTCAAAGAGGTTGTAGAGCTTTTCGCGCTCCGTGAATGTGTAGAGGAATACAGTCATGGCTCCCACGTCCATGGCGCATACTCCGACTCCGAGCATGTGAGCAGAGATGCGAGCTAGTTCACAGGATAGTACGCGTATTGCTTGTCCGCGCTCTGGGAGTTCCCATCCCATGAGTTTCTCTACAGCGCAGGCGTAAGCTATGTTGTTAGCGAGTGGTGCGAGGTAGTCGAGGCGGTCAGTGTAGGGGATGAACTGGTTGTATTGCATGTTTTCTGCAATCTTTTCATCTCCACGGTGGAGGAAACCCACGTCTGGAGTAGCATTAGTGATGACCTCACCATCTAATTCTAAGATGAGCCTTAGTACTCCGTGTGTTGCTGGGTGTGATGGTCCCATGTTCAGGACCATCTTCTCGCCCATCATGTCATCAGCCTCTGCATTGTAGTTAGCAACAGCCTCTGCTGTCTTACTTGCGTTGTCCGGTGCTTCGAAATCTGTGGTCTTTGTATTGCTCATCGTGAATGTATTTCGCCACAACTAAAAAGGAGGAAAATTGGCCCTCTATCAAGCTGATTGTGAAAAATTTCACAAGCTAGAGTTAATTCATGTCTGGAATATTTTTTATGGTAGTTGTGGTAGTGAGTTGCTTGATGAGTAATATATTAGATAAAAAAAGAGCTCCATATGGAGCTCTTTGTGAATCGAATAGATTGGCTTGAGTTGTAATCTTTACGCTAAATCTTGCTCAGCTTTCGCCCAGTCGAGTTCTGCTGACCCAGGGAGATCTGATTGAATGCGCTCAAGGTAGTTGAGGTATGCAGCCTGTTGGATTTCTTCTATAGTGGCGCCGATCTTCGTATTTAGATTCAGTTCAGGGGCTACTTTAGTTGCTTTATTTGCAACTTTCGCAGCAGCCTTTTTAGTGACTTTTTTTGTCGCTTTTTTAGTAGCTACTTTTTTTGTAGTCTTTTTTGCTGCTTTCTTAGCAGCCTTTTTTGCCGTTTTCTTAGCGGTTGTAGTAGTCTTTTTAGTTGCCATAGAGGGTGTTGTTTTAAATTGCTGTCTGTTCACAGCAGAGTGTGATCCAAGTCAGTACAAGCAGAGAAAATGCCAAATGCCAGAATAGTCAACAATTTGTAGATAGAAAATCTGTCACGATTGGGATCTAGATTGGATTGAGCGTGATAGTGGCTTTTCCGTTATTATCATTGTTGGGTGAAGTAACAAGCCCAACTCGTTTGAAGTTGGGCTTGTTTGCTAGATCTGTCGGGAGCGGCTTATGGTTCAATGATTGCGTAGTCGCCATCTCCACGGCGGTAAACTATTTGAAGTACATTGCGGCGTGCATTCGTGAATACTAAGAATGGCCTGTCTGAGAGTTCTAACTCCATAATAGCCTCTTCTTTGAAGAGTGTTTTTAGCTTGATGCCCTCGCGGTGGATGATCATTGGCTCTGGATCGATTTCAGACTCGGTTGGGTGCGTATCAAGGATGTCTTGTGCGAAGACTTTTTCATCAAGGTGCTTGATGGTGTCCTCAGGCTTGACTCTATATTTCTTAAGTAAGCGCGTCTTATGCTTGCGCATACGACGTGCGATTTTTGAGATAGTCTGATCAATCGCTGCATACATGTCCGGTCCTTCAGTAGAAGCGTCGATGGTGATATGGTTAGAGCAGAAGAGAATAATCTCAGCTACGTGTCGGTTTTTTTGCACGTCTAGCACAACACGTGCTTCCATAATTTTTGGGTAATCGAGATGCAGAGTGCCGATCTTCTTGTTCACGAAGACGCGAATGGCCTCTGTAATAGTTTCGTGACGTACTACGATATTGATTGGTGGGTCTACGTTCTTTGTTTGCATCTTTGTTTTGTTCCTTCCGTTTGGGTTTGGGTTCTTATTGTTAGAAAGGTGAGACTGACGTCTCGGCGAGTTAGAGAGTGAAGTCCTCACCTAGGTAGTGCTTTCTGGCTAACGGGTCATTAGCAATTTGTTCAGCAGTGCCTTCGATTATGGCTTTACCGTCATCCATCACATAGGCGTGATCGACGATCTTAAGAGTTTCTCGTACGTGGTGGTCTGTGATGAGGATGGATAAACCGTCTTTATCGCGAAGTTCACGTACGATGGTATGAATTGCTTCGACCGCCTTAGGGTCAACACCAGCAAAAGGCTCATCAAGCATGAGGAGTTTTGGGTTGGTGCAGAGGCACCGAGCAATTGTCAGGCGGCGTTTTTCACCGCCTGAAAGGGTTAGAGCTAGTGAGTTTCGTAGTTTGGTGATGCGAAACCGCTCCATGAGCTTTTCTGCTTGTTCTTCACGCTCACAGCGATTGAGGCCTTTGCGAGTTTCTAAAACAGCTAGGAGGTTGTCTTGGACTGTCATCTTGCGGAAAATTGATTCTTCCTGAGGGAGGTAGCCCATGCCGATGCGTGCCCTTTTATGCATTGGCAGGCGGGTGATATCTTTTCCTCCGAAGGTAACTACACCTGCGTTGGGTGGAACAAGTCCAGCAATCATGTAAAATGTTGTGGTCTTACCTGCTCCGTTAGGCCCGAGAAGCCCAACGATTTCGCCGTCTCCAACAGTCATGCTAACGCCATCCACGACTGCTCTGCCGCCATAGACTTTCTGTAAGTCTTGAGCGCAGAGTAGGAGCTTTCTTCCAGTGCGCTGACTTGGGTGGCCACATTCAGCCTGGTTGCTAAGAGTATTGGTGGTACTTGACATCGTTGGTAAAAAAATTGCTACCCTTTGTCTTGTAGCTCGTTGAGATTCGCTTTGATCTCGTGACGTCCTTCAATTCGGACGCTCATGTTAGGGAGTATTTTAATATAGCCTGTATCTGATAGAACGCGAGCTATTGTGTCACCTTGTTCGACGGTCGGTCTGCCGCCACTGAGTATAATGATTCCTGTGTCTCCGTCGTACGTGGCTGTTTCGGAATGGGTTACGATAATTTTTCCGTCTTTGTCTTTTGATTTTATGACGACATTGCCAGTGGCAATTCCTTTACTCAGTCCGCTGAAACGCGCGAGGTTTTGGGTGTTAGGTGTTATGGTCTCACCTTCTGTTGGTTGCGGAGTCGTTGGCTTGGCTAAGTCAGTTTTTTCTTTAAGAATAATCTTCAGTTCATCTGAGCAGGTGAGTTTGTATTTTGGGTGGATGACTATGACGTCCTTTTGGTATACTACCGTGCCTGTTATAGCGTCGAAATACATTCCGTTTTCACAGTTGACTGTGACGGGGACTTTATCAGCCTGTGGTTTCAGGGAGACGGCTGCAGTGTTTGGGGTGACTTCATTACCAACTGTTGATATGAGTTGGCCGTGTAGTATATTCTTGCTGTGGTTAATCGAGCTCGCCACATCTTGCATTTGCTGAATGTCTTTCTTTGCTTGCTTATCGACTTGTTGGATGACTGGAGTCGAGCTTGCTGTTAGGGTGTCGATTTCCTTAAGTTCTTCTGCAGAGAGAAGAGCGGGTATGGTGACGGCTGAGGCAATGACAGCTGTAGGTTTAACCTTAGGCTTCGAGATAAGCTTTGTTTTAGTATTCACAGTCGAGGCTGACTTTTTATTCTTAGGAGTGCTAACATGAGAAGTCATTTTTTTATCTATATCAGAGTAGAACAGAGTCTGAGTTTTTCCTAGTAAAAAACCTGTACGTTTTTCCCAGTGGAGAATAAGTCCTTGTGCTGCAATATCGAAGCTATCACCAGAAATTGTAAGATTTTCGACAGAGTGGATAATGCCGGTGGATTCTTGGTAGAATGCAGTGTTGAGGAGAGTGGTGGCCTGGGGGTGGTTATCCTTGTAGACAGTTAGATTCACTTTTGTTCCTTTAAGCTTCTGCTTTTCAAGAATGTCCATCTGTTTGGCAAAGAGGACAGAAGTTGTTTCGTAATCTTTATTAAATTGCGGAATTCGCAGATCGTGCAAAGTGCTCCCCACTGGAAGTACTTTCAAGGCTGGCAGTGTGTGAGGCGCTTTTTGCTCATCGGCCATAGCCGCGGAATAGGTTACGATGATGGCGACGCGAATACTGAGTTTGATTAAGCTACTGCGCATTGGCTGAAGAATAATGTGGTCCTATCCGTGTGCTGCGTCATGCACTGCGATGAGTCGTTTGAGCACGTCTTCAATCTCAGTTAGAGGGATCTGATTAGGTCCGTCAGAAAGGGCTTCAGCTGGGTTAGAGTGAACTTCCATAAAGACACCATCAACACCAGTTGCAACAGCTGCACGTGCGAGAACTGGCGCTAGTACGCCGTCTCCACCAGTGGAGCCGCCAAGACCACCAGGGCGTTGAACTGAATGTGTGGCATCGAAGATTACTCGAATGCCTTCTTCTTTCATCCAGTAGAGGGAGCGCATGTCTGCAACGAGGTTGTTGTACCCAAATGAAACGCCTCTTTCGGTGAGGTAAAAGTCATCGCAACCAAAGCCTTGCATTTTTTTTGCGATATTGACTGTGTCCCAAGGGGCGAGGAATTGCCCTTTCTTTACGTTTACGGTGCGCCCAGTTTTGGCGCATGCTTCGAGTAGGTCAGTTTGGCGGCAGAGGAATGCTGGGATTTGCAATAAATCAATGCTTTCCGCAGCGATTGCAGCGTGCTCAGGTGTGTGAATGTCGGTAGTGACTGGGACGCCGAGTTCTTTTGAAATTTCGCCTAAGATGCGTGTGCCTTCTTCGACGCCTGGGCCGCGAAAGGCATCGCCGGATGTGCGGTTTGCTTTATCGTAGGATGCTTTGAAGTACCAATTGATACCTAGTCTGTCAGCGATTTCTTTTAGAGAACGAGCCATGTCCCAAGCGAACTCTTCGCTTTCTAGTCCGCAGGGGCCGAGGATGTAAAATGGTTGTTTCATGTGTTGGTTTGATTCAGTTATGATGTCAGGTGGAGGATTATGCTAAGTCTTCTGCTTCCTTATAGAGGGATCTGAGGTTGACGAGAGCTTTTTCAAGAAGTTGGGATTCTGAGTTAGTGAGGTTGCCGGAAGTCTTGCTGACCAGCATTTCTAGGCAGTTTATTACCGAGCCTGCTGCTTTGAGGTTCACGCTGCGTTGGCCAGTGGTTGGGTGAGGTAATTGGCCTAAAAATAGGCCAGCGTTTTGAGCTTGTAGAAGGATGAAGTCGGTAAAGCGATTGTCTGCTTGTGGAGAGTCTGACATGGTTGAATGAGTACTGATTATTTATACAGATAAAGTATAGGCTTGCCACCTAAAATTAGGCTAATTGTTTGAAGCGACACGTTGTTGTTCGCGCTTTAGCCAGGGTTCGATGAAGAAGGGGACGAAGGGGAATAGGGATGTTAGGAAGATGAGAGATGCTCTTAATATAGACCATTTGGCATCGATCATCGCAATTAGCAGTAGGAGGCAATAAAGGCAGAATAGTGCTCCGTGGATTCTGCCCGGGGTGCTAACTGCGTCGACATCACCTTGTGCGTATTTTAGGTAACAGCAGTAAATTAAGTAAATCCATGAGAGGTTTTCTAAAATGCTGATAAGACGAAATTTGCCGATTGGGCTAGTGATGAGTGACATATGATTTATTTATTTAGTGTGACGGACGGCTGATTCTGATCGGCGTGGCAGGAGTGTCGCTAGTGAGGAATTAGTTGCGGTCTCGTTAGCTTTAAAACAACATTAGATATCCTTGGGTCTCAGGTGTGTTCCCAATTCAAAGGTGGTCGTAGTTGTCTGATAGGGTTTCTCAATGCCTCTCTTTAACTACTTTGGGGTGGGTTATAGCAATATCAAAATCAGACTTGTGTGCTATGAAAATGTCTGACAAGAGATAGTTCTATTGTAGGAAGGTGAGATGACCGTCGCGAGAACGGAAGCAGCCTAGGCTGCTTCCTTTATTTCACTGAGGTTAGCTTTGCCTTATAATGACGTGCACGAGCATTGGCCAATAAAGGCTAATGAAATGATTGCGAATATTGCTGATTGCTAGGAGATCTGAGTGTTATAGAATTTCTTCGATAGGGATTTTGCCGTTAGTGGCAACGATGCTCCAGACGTCTGGCTCACCTTCTACTTGTGTGAGAGTTGTTTTACCGCCTGCAGTTTCAAGTAGGAGTTGGCCAGCTGCTATATCCCAGAGTGAAATGCGGGATTCGATGTAGGCATCGAGTCTTCCAGTTGCGATGTAGGCCATGCCGAGTGCTGCTGAGCCCATCAGGCGCATTTTGCGGGCTCGAATAGAAGCGCGCTTGAATCGAGCTAGGCCAGTTTCGAGTGAATCTTCGGTTTTTCCGCACCCAACGAATAGAATGGATTCTTCGATTTTAGTGCGTGGTGATGCTGAGATTTCTTTGCCGTTAAGGTATGCTGGACCGCCTTTTTGGACAGTCCAGAGGTCGTTCATTGCTGGGTCTAGAATGACGCCAGTGGTGAGTTCTCCTTTGTGGCGAAGCGCGATGGAGATACAGAAGTGGGGTATCCCATAGAAGTAGTTTACTGTGCCATCGATCGGATCAACAATCCATTGGTAGTCTGAGTCTTGGTTTCCGGCTAATCCTTCTTCGCCATAGATGGCGTGGTCTGGGAATTGTTCTAGCAAGATGTCTGTGATGAGGTCTTGGGATTCGCGATCAAGAGCGAGCTTGATGTCGTGGTGTTTGGCTTCATCGACATTAAGTTCGGAGCCAAAGTGCTGCATGAGGAGCTCACCAGATGCTTGGGCTGCTTTGACGGCTGTTTCAAGAAAAGTCACAGGGTTTGGTTGTTCGGGGTTAAATTGGTTGGGTGCTATTCTGCTGAGATCGGCTGAATGCGTGGGAAGACGGGCTTTGGTTTGGCTACTTCATGCCCGAGTGGGATGATTCCCCATTCGATTTCTTCTAGGTCGAGTTCGGCCAAGAATGGGGCTTTGAGCTGCGCTTGGATGCGCTCACAGGCTTCAGGGATGATTGGTTTCAGGAGAACTGAGGAAATGGCAACTACTTCTACCATGTGGTTGAGCACAGCAAAAACTTCTTCTGAGTTGGTTGGGTCCTTGGCAATTTCCCACGGCTTATGTAATTCGGCAAAAACGTTGGCACCTGAGATAAAGTTGATCACGGCTTCGAGAGCGAAGGAGATATTGTGCTTATCCATGTGCTCTTTGTAGCTCTCTAGGGTTCCATTGAGGGATTCGCGGAGTTGCTTGCAAGATTCATCGTTATAGCTGGATTCGCGCGTTACGCCTTCGCTGTAGCGTTTGGTCATGTTGAGTGCGCGGTTGCAGAGGTTGCCAAGATTGTTGGCTAATTCTGTGTTGAAGAGCATGACGAGGCGATCGACGTCGTAGTCTGAGTCGCGTCCAGTGTGTATGTCGCGCACGAGGTAGTAACGGACTGCGTCTTGGCCAAATTGTTCAACGAGGTTGATTGGGTCCACAACATTTCCGATGGACTTGGACATTTTTTCACTGCCGCTTGTGGATTTGATATTCCACCAACCGTGAACGAGAAGTGTTGGCATTTCAGCGTCACTGAAGCCCATTGCTTTAAGCATGCATGGCCAGTAAATGGAGTGAGATGGGACGAGTATGTCCTTTCCAATGATATGGAGGTTGGCTGGCCAAAGGGAATTGAACTCCGGGAGTGCGGAGTCTTCGGGTTTGTTGTAGCCAGCAAAAGAGATGTAGTTGATGAGGGCGTCGAACCACACGAAGGTTACGAACTCGGAGTCGAATGGGAGTTCGATGCCCCAGCGGAGGCGTTCCTTTGGGCGAGAGATGCAGAGGTCGGTGTCTTCGGCACGTTCGATCGCGTTGAGTACGTCTGCTTTGCGGAATGTAGGGATGATGAAGTCGTCGTTAGATTCTACGAACTGGCGAAGCCACTCGACGTGGTCGGTGAGGCGGAAGTAATAGTTTTCTTCATCACGCTCTTCTACCTGACCCCATTCTGGTCCAAATTCACCTTTATCGTTGCGCTCTTTGTCAGTGAGGAATTGTTCTTGGCGGATTGAATAGAAGCCTTTGTATTGCTTCTTGTAGATCTGGCCTTCGTTGTAAAGTTTTTGGAGTATCTGCTGAACGCACTCTTTGTGAAGTGGGTTAGTGGTCTCGGCCCAACCATCAAAGTCGAGTCCAAGCTTGTCCCAGGCGATGGTGAAGCCTTTGGTGACGCGTTTGACGTAGGTGTTTGGGTTGACTCCTTCTTTCTCGGCTGTTTGCTGGACTTTTTGTCCGTGTTGATCGACACCTGTAAGGAAGTAGGACTCTTCACCTTTTTGCTTGCGGTAACGATTGAGGACGTCAGCTAGCACTTTTTCGTAGGCGTGTCCGATGTGTGGAGTGCCGTTGGTGTAGTCGATAGCGGTTGTGATGTAGTACATGTCTAAATGTGTGATGTTGAAGTTGGAAGTCTGTTAGTCGCGAGTTTTG
>NZ_JBDOPO010000220.1:0-21370 GCF_039830215.1 Rubritalea sp.
AATATCCAGTATTGTGATCTTATTCTTTTGCGTACTCACCTGTACCGCAACTGCCCAACGACTCACTTCTCCAACTGCACCTACAGATCCATTTAAGAAGCAAACTTATCCATGGAAACAGAATATTACAGCGACAGTGTTCTGGATTGGTGAGAAGCCAACTCCAAAAAACCCAACGCCCAACCATGCCAGCTCATGGGACACAAAATGGCAGGTAAACTTCGGGGGCTACGATAACCCCAACCCAGCAGCCCGCACTTACGGATATAGACCAGCAGCGTTTCGCCCAAAGCAAAATCCATTCTACATAGCTCTCCCATATAATGATCGGATCGACTGGCGCCGCCATAAACCTGAAGCATCCAAAGTCATTCCCTGGTTCCGTAAGTACCAACCTGAGCCGGGCAAAACAGTCTGTAAAGGACGCTGGCTACAGATCGTGCACGGCAGAAAAATCTGCTATGCCCAATGGGAGGACTGTGGCCCCTTTTGCACAGATGATTACAAATATGTGTTCGGCTCAGCACGGCCGAAGAATACTAAAAATAATGCTGCTGGCATTGATCTCTCCCCTGCAGTCCGAGACTATCTAGGATTCAAATCTGGCTCTAAAGTTCATTGGCGCTTTATCGATTTTGAGAATGTGCCAAAGGGACCGTGGTCAAAGTACGGAACAAATAATCCTTTTGTCAATCCGGCGATGGACGTGGATCTCATCGCTAAGCGCCGCTATATGGAATACCTCAGACAGCAGCGAGATAAAGCCAGAGCTACAAAATCGTAACTTTAAAGACTATATTAGGTGAGTTTATATAAGAGCTTTGGTAATCTCCGCTCTCATATTGAAAATAAATCACTTAAACCCACTACCCAGATGCGGCTACTGGGCCAGCCCACGTAAAACGTCAATAGCGTCACCTTGCTTGCACCGGCCGTACTCATTAGTCTATTTTTAGCATTTCATGAAATACTTAATGCCACTCAAAAAAAAGACTGCTGGCTACAAAATTTGGCACTGTGTCCCGTAGTTCATTTTTTTGGGGATGGCTTTGTCGGTCTTGCAAGCATCCGCGCCTGTGACTGGCTACCTGCACTGGGTTTCCAACGTAACACCTGTGAATCTATAAACCTAGCACAGTCTGACAGATTTCCAGCTAGCGCAAAATGGCTACTGACTCTCTCGGTGGCTGCCATGGCTTACTAGTTCAGCATACCCTAGTACTACGCGCCGGAGCACAATCATTTGTATCTGGGATCATTGTATGGTAGCTCTGAAGCGCATTAGGGAACCTATAGTTTCCCGGTTCTCAAGAAACGATCAGTCGACACTAACACCTCTGGATGTGAGGTGATGAAGGTGTGATCGGCATGGACAATCTTAAAGTCGTCCAGCCCCTCAATCATGCCTGCTTCCACTCTTACTATACCGTCATTCTCCCCTTCAATTACATGTTGAAACAGAGGGATTTTCACCTTATTTCCCATGATTACCGCCGACTCGACATCTTGAGAAATCACCGAGCACTCATTGCCCATGTTAGCAGTAGATAGAAAATCACCCGCTGGCCCTAAGACGCGAAGCAGCGGTGAGTGACCTAACCAATCTACAATCATACTCCCCCGTAAAGGTGGTGCTATCATCAAGACTTTAGAGCATTTATCATGGCCGCAAGCATCCAGATACCTACGCGCTATGACTCCACCTAATGAGTGAGTGAGTAGATGTATTTTGCTGTACTTGGGTGCTTCTTGTTGGATCAATAAATCTAGGCGCTCGACCATTTGTTCCAAAGTATTTCTGAACGAAGGGTAAGGTAAATTAATACAACTAAAGCCCGAGTGAATACATTGCTTAGCTAGTGGATCCATAGCCCACAAGCTGCGCCAGAGACCATGTAAACATATGACGAGTTCCTCACCTTTACCATGGGTCTTCGCTTGGTGCCAGGGCATGGGTAATCTCAGCACACCTAGCTGGCTAAGAGAAAATTGGGATAGGTCATCTTGCATTGGCGCAGAACATAGCTCGTACTTGGCAATCTGGAAATTGATTCTTCTGAAGTCACTATCGAAATAATGAATTATTTTGCATCCACGCGGAATAAATATACAAGCTGAGAGCTCTCAGATTTGTGACTATCTTGCATAGCATACGCTATGAGCAAACAATAACACAGCCAATATCATGAAAATCAAAATGACCCTTCTCGCTGCCACTTCAATGGTTAGCTTCGCTGGTGCAGAAACCACATCACCTGCAGCAAAGACTGAGTGCAAAACTGAGTGTGCAACTAAATCTAAAGAAGACTGCATGAAAGCATGCAGCACTGACAAAGCTATCGTGACTCACTTCAATGTCACAGGTATGACTTGCGGCGGTTGCTCCAAAAGCCTCACTACTGCTCTCACAGCTATCAAAGGTGTGGATATCAAGAAAATTTGCCACAAGTCCGGTTGTGTTGACGTGGTTCTCACTGACGGTGCTACTGCAGCTCAAGTAAAAGAAGTTATCACAAAGAAGGGCTTCAAAATCGCTCCAGCTAAAGAAAAGAAAGTATAATTCTTTTCACCCATCTTACTAAAAAAAGCGCATTGGCTGAGCCCGATGCGCTTTTTTGTTCTCTAGTGAGGCTGACTTATTTCTCAGCTGCCACCACTGAGATCTCAACCAGAAGTTCAGCTCTAGCCATTCTGGCCTCGACACAGGCTCTAGCAGGAGCGTGGCCTTCAGGAACCCACGCGTCCCACACTGCATTCATGGCCGCAAAGTCCTTCATATCGCGCACATAGACTGTCGCTGAAAGCATGTGCTCACGGTCAGATCCAGCCTGAATAAGTAGAGCATCCACTTTATCAAGCATGGTTTGCGTCTGCTCAGAGATATCTTTAGTCGCATCCGCACAGACTTGGCCGCAAAGGTAAATTGTTCCATTGTGCTTCACAATCCTGCTCATCCGCTGCTTAGTTTCTTGGCGTTCAATTTGCATGCACGACTTTTAATGCTTTAGCTCTAGAAATACGAGTATCTTTCCACTAACAAATATCGCGTGGGTCTCGTATTGTCCTACCCTCTTTCTACAATTGCACCACAGTTGCCCCAGCTCCAAATAATTCTAAATCCATGCCAAACGCCAAGTTCAACCTTCATCACTTCCCAAAACAAGAAGACCTAGCCGAGCTACTACTAGATAACTTGGCCTCTGAAGGCTCAGTCTCCCCATTTCATAAGTCAACTGTGTTGGTGCGGAACCAGGGAATGGCGACGTGGTTGCGCCAGCGGATAGCTACTCAGACTGGTCTTGCGATGTTAGTAGAATTCCCGCAGCCGAATAGTTTTCTTCAGGGATTGATTGATGAGAAATCTGTCCAGCTCGATGAACTGAAGTGGCCGATCTACAAACTACTTCCTAGTCTTTTAGAAAAAACTGAATTCGGTATTCTCAAGACCTACCTTTCCAGTTCAACAACGGAGATCGAGTCATCACTCAAGCGTTACCAACTCTCCAGCCAAATTGCCGCACTCTACGACAAGTACCTGCTCTACCGGCCTGAGTGGATCACCACTTGGAATGCTGGGGAATCCATTCCTACCTTCAGCTCGCATGAAGCATGGCAGCGGATTCTGTGGTTAGAGCTAACAAAAAATGGCATTCAGCATTGGTCGCAGTATCTACTCGCTGCTGAGAAGTTAGAGATAGACGCCAAAATCCCCAGTGCTCTGCACGTTTTCGGTATTTCAAACTTCGCCCCCATCTACGTTCGCTTCCTCTACCTACTAAGCCAACAGATTCCTGTGCATATCTACTGGATGAACCCAGTGTCTATCGACGAAGGCTACTGGGAAGACGCCCCCACTAAACGCCAATGGACGATGGCTGAGGCATTCGATGATTCCTCCATACTCACCGAAGGAAATCCGTTGTTAGCCAGCTTTGGTAGAATGGGCCGCGAGTTTGTCCACACGCTCTATGGTGGCGATAAGGGTAATACGGAGATTCATAACTTCCAGCCGCAGAAAACCACGCACTCTACAGCCACTAGCAGTCTAGAACAACTACAGCACAGCATCTTCAATAGACGCCCGATGAACGAGGGGTCTCCTATTGACTCCTCACTGGCCGTTCACTCTTGTCACACTCCCCTGCGTGAGTTAGAAACTCTCAAGGATTACCTACTCAAGTTAGCTGAAGAATCACCGCTCGACACTGGCGACGTGATTGTGCTTTGTCCTGACATTGCTGCCTACGCGCCTTCAATCGAAGCGGTATTTGGCTCTCTACAGCGCCAGCAAAAGCTCTATCTTCCCTATCGTATCAGCGACAGATCAGCCCCTATAAATGACCCATCTATAGCTGCCGTTACACAACTCTTTGATCTCAACAAAAAACGCTTCACCAATCGTGAAGCTCTCGATCTGCTTTCCACTCCAGCCATCGCCGGGCACCTCAATCTGAGCGAACAAGACCTCAGTACGATTCGAGAATGGGTCACAAAATCAGGTATCCGATGGGGCTTCGACTACCAACACATCCGCGAGGTAGCTGCCGACTGCAAGGACTCCAGCTGGACCTGGCGTGACGGGCTGGATAGGCTACTACTCGGCTACGCTATGCCATGCAAGGAGCTCACTCTCTGGCGAAACATTCTACCCTACCACGACATAGAAGGCAGCTCCACCCGACTCCTCGGAGCTCTGTGTTCCTTTGTCGAATGGTGCGGTGAAATTCGCAAACAACTCAGCGACAAGCGAAGCCTCGCCGAGTGGGTGGAGCTTTCAAAGGAATGGATGGATCTCGGATTTTCAAAAGCTCCAGATGCGCAGCAATCAATCCAGCCTTTGCTTCATGTACTAGAACAACTGCACGAGCAATCTTCGCTGATAGAAGAAACTATTCCTAGCGATGTCTTTGCCGAGCACCTCAAAGATTATCTTAATGATTCCTCCCCAGCATTCGGATTTCTCAATGGGTCGATCACGTTCTGTGAAACTAAGCCAATGCGCGCCATCCCCGCGCGTGTGATTTGTCTACTCGGCATGAACCACGACGCCTTTCCGCGTACTTCGCCGGATGTGCAATTCGACCTCATCAAGGACTCACGGCAAGCTGGCGATCGCTCGACCCGCGATGACGATTGTTATTTCTTTCTAGAGGCCATTCTCTCTGCGCGTGAAAACCTCTACTTTAGCTATGTCGGCACCTCGATCAAAGATGGTGAGCCACGCCCACCATCGACTGCTCTACAAACCCTCATCGATACCACGCCTGGACTCGCGAAAGCAGTGGTTAGAGAAAAACTCCACGCCTACGACCCGTCCTACTTCCAAGGTGACCCCAGCAGCCATGACGAGCACTTGATGCAAGCAGCTGAGACATTAAGCTCAACTTTTGAAACTAAAGAACCGCATGTTGACGTGTCCGTAGCTGTCGATGAGACCCCGACACACATCGATCTCGACGACTTCATTTCTGGACTAACTCGATCGACCTCACATTTCCTCAAAAAGAGCCTGCAAGCACGTCGCCATTATTATGATGCTCCACTTGCAGAAGATGAATCGCTCGAAATCAATGGCCTCGTTGGTTGGGAACTTAAAAACCAATTACTCCAGACTCAAAGATTCGATTCCACAAACGAATCTGCTTGGCGCCAGCAAGGTCTCATTCCCTCAGGTGAATTTGGCCGCTTACAATTGGCCGAACAGCTAGGATCCATCTCCTCACTCTTAGAAGATCTGCCGGAACAGCTCGACACGCCCATTGATGTCAAAATCAATGATATCCATATTATTGGCAATATCCCAACACACCTCGATGGACATGTGCTGATGGTCTCTCCTTCAAAAGCTCCAAAAGGTCGAGATTTGATGCAGCTTTGGGTCTATCAGATCCTAATATCTCATGCTGCAGAACATGCAACAGCAGGTCAAATCATCAACATCGATAAACAACTCGTTGAGACAAATCTAACACCACCGGAAACCACTCAAAACACACTTAAGTTTCTACTCCAGATTTACCTAGATAATCTCAAATACCCCCAAGCCAGTTTCCCTGAAACCAGCTACGCCATCAGCCAAGTCAAACGCAAGGATACAGATGGTGAAGACCAGTTTGACCAAAAACAACAAGCTGCTGGACTGAAATCTTGGTCAGAGAATTCTGAATTCAAAACTGGTGAAGGGCACGACCCAGAGATTGCACTCTTCTTCACCGACAGCTCTCTCAGCAGCGAAACCTTCCACGCCATTTATGAAAACATCTGGCAGCCACTTTCCCAAGCCATCCTCCCACCCGTAAAAAACTAGCGCGTTATGATCACTCAATTTAATCCAGTCAGATCGGCAATCGAGCATGGACTCACCTTGTTAGAAGCTGGCGCAGGCACCGGAAAAACGTATTCGCTCGTTCGCATCATAGTGCGTGAGCTTGTAGAAAAAGAACTCGATCCCAGCGAGATCGTGACCGTCACCTTCACACGTGCTGCCACGGCCGAGATCAAGAGCCGGCTCCACGGTTTGCTCTCAGAGATTCTCAGCGACCTTAAAAAGCCTGAGGATGAAATGCAAAATGACATTGCTAAGGCTTGGGTAACTGAAGGCGAAGAATGGGTAGAGAATGCGAAGCATCGACTCTCGATTGCGCTCTCAGCCTTCGACAGTATCTCCATCTTCACCATTGATGGATTCTTTCAGCGCTTGCTCAAGGAATACGCATTTGAATCTAATGTCCTGTTCTCAATCGAACTTGAACCAGACGACTCGCCCCTGATTCATACAGCACTGCAGGACTATTGGCGTCAGTACGTCTACCGTCTCAAGGGCGAGGCTCTCGCTCTATTCCAGCAGAGTGTCGACTTCAAGAAGGCCAAGAACTTCCTCAACGAAGCACTACGCAGCAGCGAAGTCACTTTCGATCCCGCCTACTCAGAATCAGCTGATGCTCTCAATGCCGAATATGCAGAGGCTTGGCACGCCTTTGTTGCAATCCTTAAAGATCACCGGGGCACACTACGCGACTTCATCGATAATCCAACACCTGGAATCAAAAAAAATGCTGGCCCCTTTAGGAAAGGTGGCGATGTGAAACTCTTTGCTGAAGTTGACGACATCTTAGCCAATCCAAAAGCCGTCTCATCTAACACACCACTGATAGACCACCTGCGTGCTAGTCACGTGCTCTCTGATGCGGCTTTCAATAAAAACAAATTTGTCGACCTCAGTGGTGAGCCAGTAGCCAAAGTTTTTCACGCGGTACAGGCACTCATAGATGCGCGTCCGAGTAACATTCGCTCTGCGTACTTCGGTGAAATCTATCGGTTCGTCGAGCAACGCCTGAAAGAACTCAAAGCTGATCTCAACACGCAGAGCTACAACGACGTCACAATCACACTTTCCAATCTACTGGTTAGTGATTCAAAGGCATCACAAACGATCAAGGCAGCGATCTACAAACGCTACAAAGCTGCATTGATTGACGAATTTCAAGACACGTCTCCTCAACAATGCAACGTGTTCATTCAGTTGTTCAATCAAGAAAAACGTGCGGAAGAAGACGAGCGCTACTTTCACATCATCGGTGACCCAAAGCAATCGATCTATCGTTTCCGTGGTGCAGATGTATTTTCCTACATCGCTGCTGTGGGTAAGGCTGATCATCATTACAGCCTTCTGACAAATTATCGATCAAGCCCGAGCATGATCCATGCTGTTAATAAGGTTTTTAGCATTTCAGAGAACCCTTTCCTCGTGGAGGGCGGCATCTCATTCACCCGCTCACAATGGCCAAGTCAGAGTGGTGACACACCAGACTCTGCGCAACCAGCGCTATGGGTTCAGTCAATAGAAATGGAAAAGACCACCGCCGATCAAACACGTAGTCTTTTCTACAATGACATCTGTCGCAATATTCTTGATTTGCTCGACACCCCGTGGAGAGAAATCGATCCTCAGTCTGATAGGTCGGAGCCTGTGCAGCCATCAGATTTTGCCGTACTTGTGCGCAGTAAAAAGCAGGGAGAAGCCCTCAACATTCTACTGAGTGAACACAAAGTTCCGTCCACTCTAAGCACGCGCACCTCGCTGATGGCCAGTGCTGAATCGTCAGAAACTCTCACCATCCTTTCCGCCCTTCTTAATCCCCGCAGCACACCCGCAATTCGCTCAGCTCTACTCACCCCTGCACTAGGAAGTGGTGAACAGTTAGCGAGCGATGCGTCATTCGATCAGGTCTCTAACGATTTCTCAGAACTTCATACCTTATGGAACGAACACGGCTTGATGCCGATGATGCAGTCATTCATTGCCCGTTTCTCAGTTCGCAGCAGATTACTCCAGCTGACTCATGGCCAAAGACGATTGACCAACTTCAACCATCTAGCTGAATTGTTAGATACAAAGGCGCGTGAAGAAAAGCTCACCCCATCAGCAACCGTACAATGGCTAGAGATGGCCATTCAAGGGAGTATTCACGACACAGACGCTGAGCAACTCGAACTTCGTATCGCAACCGATGACGCCGCCGTTCAGATTCTTACCCAGCACACAAGTAAAGGCCTAGAATATCCCATAGTATTTGTGCTGCCATCGTGTGACAACAAGATCAGCGCCACTCGTCTCAGCCACACCTACCACCACCCTAAAACTGGTGACAATTTATTTGCCCCCTATGGCAACAATGCTCATGAGAGCCTTGAAATTCGCAAAGGAGAAGAACAAGCGGACTCAGTCCGACTCACCTATGTGGCTCTCACCCGAGCTAAGTATCGCTGCTACTTTTACTACGATCCTCCGGTTAAAAAATCTCCTTTAGATCATGCTATCTATAGGATGTTAGGTGAACTCAATCAAGCTGAGATCGAAGCTCTTTGTGGGGAATCCGACAACACCATAGTTTACACTCCTCTGGATGAGGAAACTCTAAACCTTGAGCTGAAGGATTGGACTCCTCAAACGAGCAGCGATATTCAAGAATTGAGTATTCGGGATTCCTCAAAGGTCCACTTCGTCACTCAGAAACGCACGACTTCATTCACTGGTATCACCCACAATGCCCCAGACATTTTCCACGATGTCGATGGTACTGTGGTCGAATCAATTGGGCTCGCCGAGCAAGGGTTCTGGAGCAAGTTGCAGGCTGGAGCTTCGCTTGGTTTGGTATTCCACGAGATTCTCGAGGAACTTGATTTTCAAGACACGAGCGCATTACTCGATCTAGTCGATTCGAAACTCCACAAGTATAGCCCATGGCGCGAGAGACCAACGAATGCAGAAATCACCGAAATCATCCAAGAAATAGTCCTTAATATTGAGAAACTTCTAGAACACGAGATTGCTCCAGGTATGCAGCTCAATCAGCTCAGCCAAAAACAACGACTCAACGAAGCACAATTCCTTCTATCAGGTTCTAACTTCTCCCTCAGCACCCTGTGCGACATTTTAGAAAGTGATCCACCTGCTGGTCTACCTGATGGCTACATCGAGCAACTTCGCAAAGTCCCAGCACTCGCTGTAGAAGGTTTCCTCGATGGAATCATTGACCTCGTTTTCGAACATGGAGGTCGCTACCACATCCTCGATTGGAAATCTAACAAGCTAGCTAATTCACTTCCCGAAATGATGGCTGACCATCATTACTTCCTGCAATACCATCTCTACACCCTAGCGCTCGATCAGTTGCTACAACAGCGACTCGGTGCTAACTATGAGCCATCAACCCACCTAGGTAGCAGCATCTATGTCTTCCTTAGAGGTGTAGATACCGCCATACCGTCTAGCGGAATTTATTCAGACGCTCTGAGCCCCGCCCGTCTGATTGCGCTGCGTAATGCCTTCACTAAGCAACCATCTCTCCTTTCCTAACATGCTCGCTAAACATTTCTCCGACTTCCTCAGTAGACGCCACCAACCAGCGTCCCGAGACTTTGCCACTTTGATCGAGCGCCTGAGTGAAGCTGTCGAGGCTGGATCATCCTGTCTAGATCTGCGCTCCTACAAAAAGCATTCGCTAGATGACTGGAACACGATACTCGCCACCGACGCTGACAGCAGCACCGTTGCTAGTCCTGGAGGAAACTCTCCCCTCATTTTTACGGCTCAGGGCCGGCTTTACCTCCAGCGTTACTACCTTCACGAAAAAGGGATTTTTGGGAAAGTCCAACAATGGTTGAGCCAGCCACTTGATAAAGTGAACGCTGGCACTAAGAAGCTCTACCAACAATACTTTCCCGATAGCGAAGGTGACGATCAAGCTCTTGCTGCCATGATAGCTCTCCAGCGCCGATTCACCATCATTTCCGGAGGGCCTGGCACGGGAAAAACGACAACAGTCCTCAAGGTTTTGCTGCTACTACGTGAGCAAGGTTACTTCAGCGAACCCAGTGATTGCTTACTTCTAGCGCCAACAGGAAAGGCTGCTGACCGCCTCCGCCAAGCGATTCTCGGAGGAATCAGCCAGCTCGAAATGCTACCGATCGATCTCCCCACTGAAGCGGCAACGATTCACCGAGCGCTCGGTTTCAGACCCGGCAGTATAGAATTTCGCCATAATGCTGACAATCCGCTCGCAGCCAGAGTGGTGGTGATCGACGAGTCCTCGATGGTCGACCTTCCACTAATGCACCGTCTCTTAGATGCTATTCCAGATGATGCACGTATCATTCTGCTAGGTGATAAAAACCAGCTCGCCTCAGTTCAGGTTGGTACGGTTCTTTCAGACTTCATGGAGGCTGCTGAACAAGGCGACAGCTTGCTATCTAAATCCACTATCACGCTGCAGAAAAGTTTCCGTACACAGGGGCCGATCAATGCGGCCTGTGCTCACATCCGTGATGGTGATGCCGACGCAGCATGGGAAGCTGTGCTCGATTCGCCAGAGGACGTGACCGGTGCGACGATCTTCCAAGCTCTACCATCTCGTCTCCGCAATGCCCTCACACCTTTTGTTGAAATACATTGGCTTCCTATCCTTAAAAATAAGAACCTCAGTCCCGCAGATAAACTCAAAGGGATCGATAAATTTCGAATACTCACACCCACTCACAAAGGACCATATGGTATCGCTGTAATCAACCAAGCTGTAGAACAAATCCTCGCAAGCCACGGTATTGACACCCAACAAGTCTGGTACTCTGGCCGCTCGGTCCTAGTGCAACACAACGATCACAGTCTGGGGATTTACAATGGTGACACAGGCCTCACTGGGACTGACGCTGAAGGCAACCCGAGTGTTAGTTTTTCTGGAGCAGAGGGCACACGCAGTTTTTCACCAGCGCGCATCCCCGAGGTTCACACCGCCTGGGCTCTCACCATCCACCGAACACAGGGCAGTGAATACGAACACATTTTGTTAGTCATCCCTCCAGTTGAGGATTCCCCTATTTTAAGTCGCGAGCTCCTCTACACCGGACTCAGCCGCGCCAAGAAATCCGCCAACCTATGGTGCACAGAACAAAGCTTCAAGCAAACTGTCGAGAGCACGGTACAAAGGGCCTCAGGGCTGAGTACTATGTTCGGATAGCAAAACGCTCTGGGACTGCTGAAGCGTGATTCAGCTCTTGCGGAAAGCTGTGGCCTGACAAATGCACTGCGTAGCTGCGGATAGCTAAGTACCATGTGAGCTGGTAATAGTTTGCCTAACGAGACTCACCGACCGCACAAGTCGAGCTAGCCACAGAGCGGAGTCAAGCCCCTGCGCAGACCAGATCACATGCTGTACTTACTCGACGATCTCGAAGACCCCGCCGCCTAACAGCACGCCATTTTCGTAGAATCCGCAGATTTGGCCGGGAGTGAGTGCGCGCTGAGGGCGAATGAATTCGACATCGAGCTTCCCGTCTTCACGTGGAGTGACCCAGACTGGCTCACCTTTTGCGCGGTAGCGTGGCTGAGCCTCGATTTTGCACTTGGTGGTCACAGGTTTATTGACCCACGAAACAGTGCCGACGACAGACTTGCTAGCGAATAATCCTGGAGTCTCGGCTTCGTTGTAACCAACGATGAGTTCGTTCTTTTTGAGATCTTTACCAACCACAACGTAGGCAACTCCATCACGTGGCGAAGCAACGCCGTGTCCTTTTCGTTGACCAAGAGTATAGAGGTGCAACCCTTTGTGACGGCCAAGCCGCTTGGCTTCAGTATCGACAATATTACCCGGACGGTCAGGAACATAGTGGCGGAGGAAATCAGTCATTTTGACATTGCCGATAAAACAAATCCCCTGGCTGTCCTTCTTCTGGGCAGTGGGCAGGTCGAATCGCTCGGCGACTTCCCGGACTTCAGGTTTGAGCATTTCACCACAGGGGAAAAGTGCGTGTTTGGCCTGATGTTGCTCCATAAGAGCGAGGAAATAGCTTTGGTCTTTGTTGGTGTCAGAGCCACGGAGAATGTCGGATGTGCCATCTGGGCGATCGCGCTTACGAGCGTAGTGACCAGTCGCCACGTACTCGAACCCTTGCGCTAATGCATAATCGAGGAAGACACCAAATTTCATTTCCCGATTACAATAGACATCAGGGTTCGGCGTGATGCCGCTACGGTAGCCTTCTAGAAGGTAATCGACGATTCGGTCTTGGTATTGGTCGATCAGGTCCACCACGCGGAACTCAATACCGAGCTTTTTTGCCACAGCATGCGCGTCATCGACATCGTTTTCCCACGGGCAATCGCCGGGGACGTTGTCTGTGTTGATCCAATTTTTCATATAGGCTCCCACGACTTCATGCCCCTGCTCCACCATAAGAGCAGCAGCGACGCTGGAGTCAACGCCTCCTGAGAGACCTACCAAAATCTTTGCCATGCAGACCACTAGAACACATCGAGCGAACTTGCAAACCCGACATTGTTTAAACTTGAAAGTTCCGTCCAGCGAGCACATCACCACTGCATGTCCACACCCAACACCGAAGCCACAGGCAAACCCACTCCCATAGCAGGCTGCATCATCTTCGTCGTCATCTTAGGAATGGTCGTCTTTCTTGCGGGTATTGGTTGGTATTCCTATCACGAAAACAAGGGTGCGATCATTAGTATCTCAGAACTAAAAAAGGAGACACCACCCTTAGCATCAACTGCTGACGCCTCTGCGACTGAAGCACTCGACTCAAAAGTTGACGCCTTCAGTAACGCGGTCAAAGCAGGTAAACGCGCTGAGGTCACATTCACTGTGGATGAGATGAACTTGGCTATCGCTCACTACCCTAAGCTCAAAGGATTCCGCGACACTCTCAGTGTCAGTGAAGTCACTGACACTACAATCGTTTCAGATATCTGCTTCACAGTACGCGCCGGCTTTGATGGGCTTCGCTATGTGAATGCGACGATGACGGTCGAGCCAGTCATCGCAATGGGCTCAGTTTTCCCGATCGTTTCAGAAATCTCTCCTGACAATGGAAATCCAGTTCCAGAAAAGTACACCAAGGAATTACCAACCTTCCTCTTCTCAGAATACCGTAAGGACGAAGATCTCGCTGCGGTGTATAACAAGCTGAGCAAGATCACTCTCAGCGATGGAAAAATCACCATTCTCAGCGACCCTAAAATGCCAATCGAAGGAGAAATCCCTGAGAACGTCGACAGTGAAGTCGACAGAGCGCTAGCGCTCTTCGGTCTGTTTGCCTTCATGCTAATCACCACCGTGGCCTTTCTGCTCTGGGTACGTAAGCGCAACAAAAAGGCTGCCGAATAATAAGTTCTTCTTATCTAAAAGCGCTTGCGGCTTCGTTGCTTAAACGCAATCAATCCTGTGGAGATTATTGCGAGCGCTATCCATTGGTAACCTGAAATCCCGAAAGCCAACTTCGGCGTGGCTCGGAGAAACTCGTGGACGTACCGGAATACCCCGTATACCACAAGATAGATGTGAAATAGTTGGTTCTGCGCGAATGCTTTTTTACGCACTAACATCAAAGCGCACCAGATGAGAACGTTGGCTCCAAGCTCTACCTCGACAGAAGGCCACCTGTAGCCAGACTCAAAGAGCTTGCCCGTACAACAACCATGGCGAAGGCAGCCCACTCTTCCCATCATGACCCCCCAAGGAATGATCAAAGCAAAACGGTCACCTGTGGACTTACTGTATCCTACGAGTTTTTTCCCAAGTTCCACACCAAGGAATCCCCCTAGCAGCGCACCCGTGATCGATTTCCCCACGAGCCATTGCCTCCAAGCATCTGGCCCAGTGTGGATCCACGCTTCGGCGATAAAGTAAGCGAGCTTTGCCCCAACAAATGCCCCTGCAATCGCGCTAAAATAAATGAGCAAGAGCCGCTGATCCGACTTCGCAGCTCTGAGCCAATAGACCAAGCTCACTCCGACTGCCAGCATGACCATCAAACCATACATGGGCATCCCAATTACTGCGGACTGAATAGTATTCGCTGTACTCATTTTTGTGGCCAAGCATCAGGGAATCCGGAGTAATAGCGGCAAAAGGAGTCGAGCTTACCATCCGGACGGATCACGTGGGTGCAGCAACGATCAATACGATCTTGGTCCCAGGTCCAGGCATCCATGAAGGGCTTGATGAAGAGCCTAAACGCATTTTCTTCCTTCATTTCAAATCGATGAAGAAGCTCGCCTAATTCAGTATTCTCACAGCCGCAGCTCTGAAGATCAGCCAGCTCATAGCGGACTTTATCCTGTAGAAACCCTTGGAGTTTAGCAAAATCTACAAACTCAGAAATACTCCGCATCCCTATAGGTGTGCGCAGCAAGTAACCAATCGTCGCACAATTGGGGTCGCCACACGGAAGTGGAGTGAAATCATCATAACCTAATTTCCCTGCACTTTGTTCGACACAAGCAATGATCAGATCAGCGGTATTGAGACGCTTGGGAGCTGACGTTTTGTCTAGAGGGTTTCGCCCACTCAAAAACATTGGTTGCATTGCTAGCCCGCGACACACGGAATACTTCAAACCAAATTCTATTATCTCCCACAGGCCACTCAAGTTTTGCTCATTCACGGTCGTTGCCAGAGTGACCGGGATACCTTCTGACTGACACCTACGCATGACCTCTAGTTTAAGCTCACGTAGATCTGCCCCACGAAGTTCGCGTTGTCCTTCTTCCTGAAGTCCATCGAATTGTAAGTACAGTTGGAGGTGGCCACGCCGTGCGCGCTCCCCGAGTTCGGCTAGAAATACATTATCTCTCGCGATTCGTACTCCATTGGTATTTACCAAGGTGAAATCAATTCCCTCCCTTTGGTAAATCCAATCTACGAGATCAAAAAATTCTGGATGCAGAGTCGGCTCACCGCCGGAAAGCTGGAGGATTTCTATATTCCCCTTCCTTTCTAACACCCCATTGATTCGCGTCTGAAGGTCAGCCAAAGGCTTTGCCTGCACCTTCGACCCAGTTCCGATGGGTGAAGCAGCAAAGCAGGTGGGACAGGATAGGTTACACGAATCGACAATCTCTATCAGGGCCAAGCAAGTGGCTAGAGTCTCCACCGTGGCACTGGAATCTGGATTGGCATTTTGCCCTAGTGACCCCTTGGATCCGTCCGGGTCAGCAGAACAAGCACAACCAGCACCGCAGCCACTATTTGCTTCATTGCCCTGAGCCAACCAATAAAACCGCGCATCCGAAGCAATGCAAACGGTGGCGTCACCATGTTCTGGGCACAGGCGACTTAAGTACACTTTGGAGGGTGGGCCGTGGGATTTCCAGATACGTGCTTCGCAGTCGTGCATGCACTGAGGGCATCGCGAGCGCGTCTTTTTAAGGGTTTCACCTAGAGTGGGTATGCTGGTCATTGGAAAAATGGAGACATCATGTAGTAGCAGCCTGCATAGCGCAGACTGAAAAGTAGAAAGAGTTGAGCAAATAGAATGATCGAAAAGAGGCTAAAACACATCACCCAACCTCGCAGCATTAGCCGCCTCAAATAAAGCTTCGCGATCACAGCTGTAACAACCAAGCTCAACGCTAGGCTACCATTCATCAATTGATAATATTCAAATATAGAGACGTAAAAGAAGCCAACTATTAGAAACAAGCTCGGCAGTACAAATAGGGCACCAATGCTCCACATACCTCCTTTTTTTGACTGTTTCGCTTCCATATTCACCAACCAGTAAGAAGAAAGCAACCCGCATAGCCGATAGTAAAATAAAGGAAGCTATGTGCTAGAATCCACAACAATATGTAGCCTGCGTAGAACTTAGCGCCACCACCATTTTCACGCGCGTAATACACTCCTGTGACCACAGCACTCAGCAGTCCGAGTATACCGGTGACTACCATGTTCAAAAACAGCCAGCCTAATCCGTCATAACCCCCGAAACAATTTTCGATCAATGCTGTATTAACCACCAACAGTATAGCGGGTGAAAATGTCCAAACAACTACGCGTGCCGTACTCCATACTTTTGGTGCATCTCCAGTCATTGGAGCTAAATTCTCATTTTCTAATGGCATTTTATCTAAGGTGATAGTCGAAAAGTGACACAACAATGAGAGTACCCACACAACCTCCACGCTAACAATTCAATATTATCGATGGTGATATTGAGCGTATCAATGCTCAAGCTCCGACGCCTCAAAAAAAATGAGCCTCACCAGTATGTGAGACCCAAAAATAAGTAGCCCGCCTATTAAGGACAATTTAGAATCAAGATTAGCGAGTTTTCTTGCCTTCAGCTTTTTTCGCTTTTTTGAACTCCAGATAAGTGATGCCTGTGGTCTTGTTGGACTTTGGGTCGACTGTTGAAACACGCATGGTGCGCAAAGTGTAGTCTTTGCCCATACGCATCAGGTCAGTCACCAGGAATTGCTTGAGTGGTTTCCCCGCTGAATTATAGCCAATGAGTTTCATCATTGCACCATATTTTTTGTGCACCCACACATAAACAATTCGGTACTCCCCTGCTGTCTTTGAAGGATTAGTCAGACGCAGCTTATAACAGAGCTGACCATTGACCTTCTCCTCCCCCTCTAGCTTGGTATCTTTCCAGTAAAGAAAGCGCATCGAGAGATCTTCGTAGCTGACGTCTGTTCCGTTGATGCTCTCCGAGAGTTTAGAATCGCTAAACCGAGTCGTCTTCCCCCCCCGAATTTCAAGAAGATCGTAGTGGTCATCTTCTAGACGCATGTGAAAGCGATTATCGTTGCCCATCACCTTGTAAGAAAACTGTATATTCTCGTTTCTCAAAAATAAGCTCAGTGGGGTGCGTTTGCCGTTCTTCGACATGTAACCGTGCAAATCCTGTTGGGTCTGCATGGTCGCGGCGTAGCGCGTGGTCGCCAGTATTTTGTCTGCTTGGGCATCTGCTGATACAGATAAGGGCGCTAGCACTGTGGCAAAACCACATAATAGAGTAAGAAAAGACGCTTTCATGCTGGAAAAATAACACTTCATATTCTCTAGGACGGCAAGCGCAATCTAGCTATTCAAACAAATTTACAAATTCCACCTAACAACCCACGACTTTTTCAAAAAGATCGTGAATCTAGACTTGAAGAATTGCATATTACCACCGCTTATAGCCGCAGCGATATTTTACTCGACTAAATTTTTATGAGCCTGAGACACCAACTCAATACAGTACTTCCGGACATCCTCCCAGCTTCACCCAAAGAAGCAATCAAAGGCACCGAGCTTATTCGCTTGGTTCGGATGCGACTAGACGGCAACTACTCAGATGCCTCACTGCGCTACCATTTCTCAATCATGTCCTGTGACCCAGGCTCGGCGATTGCCAAAGTAGAAAAAGGCCAAGGCTACTACCGCCGAACAGCGGCAGTTCCAGCCCTTGCTGGTGCCCAGGAACTCCTCTCAATGACACAGGGACGTCTCGATGACTTTGGCTCAGATCAAGAAGCCGTCGACTTGGCAATGCTGCGAGTCAAAAAGTTTAGAGCCATCGTTCACCGCTGGTGCGAAATCAACCGTCGACAGCCATTTGTCTTCCGCGAACCATTTAAGGCAACTTCACCTATGGGCAACCTGTGGAAATTCCCTGAGGTTATGTTAGTCGACTGGGAAGGCGCTGGTGAAGAAGAATCATCGAACACGATTTTACGACTCAAGCAAACTCTCAACCTCCCCCCTTTCCGTCTTTGTGCTGGGCGTCTCCGAGTTCAGGCTAACATCCACACTTTCCGTGAAGATTTCTTCCAAGCACTCAGTGCTTCGGTGTGGGCAAATAGTGGAGAACTCTTCTACGCCACCCGTATCGATGATGAAGCGCTCACGGACGCTTTCAGAAAACTCAATGCAACCTTCGGTGTGGGAGTCACCTCATTCGGGCTCAGCTTGGAACAACTCGACGACCTGCCTCGTCCTGCTGACATTCTCAACGCGCACCCGCGGGAGACTGAAGCCTTGATGGAACGGCTCGACATCAACCGGGTAGCGGCTGCACACACTCGCCCACATCTCGATTGGGCTGCGCTCGACGCGATCCGTAATGACTCAGAGGAAGTCGAGCAACTCTTTAACTGGCTCTCAGAATCACTCAATTCCGGCGTAAACAAGTCCTTTGAGTAAAGTATTTCGAGCACCCACAAAGGTCGTTAACTTATCCCCATTGCTATGTTTTCAATATACAGCTGAAACTACTTTGACGCGTATATCCCCAAAAAACTGATCTTGATAAGTCTGCTGGGGCTTCACGAGCACGAATTGCATCTAGACGCAGACTCTTAGTGAATGCCCCTGTGAGCATAGCATTAGGTATCCTAGTGGCTCATTCCAAACTAGAGAAGCCGGTAGCTTCAAAGATTGACAGTCCCGTTATGGCCGTGTAATTTATAAGGCAGTAACTCATGCACTTTCTGTCCCCTTTCTCTGTCAGTAAGTTATAGAAATATATGCATGCTTTGAAATAAAATTATATTTTATTTCAATTTTACTAAGAAAATCAATTCCAGAGGAGTTATACCAATGTGAGCCTATGCTCTCAAGCCCAACAAACACCCACTACATGAGTTTACACGCACAATTAAGCCCCGAAGCCCAAGCCGCTTTAGCCGCGCAAAAAAGAACCTCCACGATATTTGCTTTGATTATTTCGGTCTTAGCATTTGCTCTCGTTCTCCTTGTTTTGATGGTTATCGCGCTCACTATCAATCTTAAGACTCCTCCAGAAATTATCTCCTATGCATCAGGGGTGTCTGAAGACGAAACAATCGACCGTCCAGAAATGACCAACCAGGTGGAACGCAAACCATCCGCACCTTCTTCTTCTATGGCGAAAGTGATTGCTAGTGCGTCCACTTCTCCTACTGCAGTTCCTATTCCCGACATGGAGATAACTGAACCATCACTAGACTTCGGTAATGGCGACGATTTTGGTGACGGATGGGAAAATGGTGATGGCGACGGCAGCGGCGGTGGAGGCTTCGGCAACCTTCCTTCTTCTATGAAGAAGCGCTGTTCCAAGGCTGACCGTCTTGCTCGTCTCCAAAAAGAAGGCGGTAACGAAGCATGTGAAGACGCAGTAGTCAAATCTCTCAAGTATTTCCAAGGCTCACAGAATGCAGACGGCTCATGGCAGAAAAAACACCGTGTCGGATACACCGGACTCGCCCTTTTAGCTTACCTCGGCCACTGTGACACTCCTTCATCCCCTGAATTTGGAGAGACTGTAGAAAAAGCAATCGTGTACCTAGTCAATGTCGGCATGGCTAACAATGGTAAACTAGCTACAGACCTAGACGACAAACAATGGCCTTACGAACACGGTATAGCAACTTACGCTCTAGCTGAAGCATACACTCTCTGTAGCAAACAAAACCTCGACCTACCTAACCTTAAAGAAGTAGTTGAGATGGCTGGCCTTCACATCATTGATAACCAGCACACTAATGGTGGTTGGGCTTATAGTTACGAGCAATCCGATGGGCACGTTGACTCCTCTGTTGTTTGCTGGCAACTTCAGGCTCTTAAAGCTTGCAAGTACACAGGCATCGAAATTTTCTCTAAATCTTCTAACGTGGCACGCAAGGGTCTAGAGTATTTAGAAACATGCCAGTCTGATGACGGAGGCGTGATGTACAGACCAAAAAGTGCCAAACCTCCTACTATGACTGGTGGCTCTGTGCTCTGCCATCAACAATGGGGCAAAGGCTCACGCGCTACAGTTCGCAAGGGACGTAAATTCATTGAGAATGAGGTCACATTCGGCTATGACACTGAAGATTCTGACCTCTACGCTCATTACTACTACGGTCAAGCAATGATCAATTTTGGTGGTACGACGTGGAAGAACTACAACGAACTCTTCCGCGATGATATACTCAACGCTCAAAACGCTGACGGTTCCTATAAAGCTCCAGGTGGCGGCAAAAAGATAAAAGGAGTGGCAACTGCTCACTTCGTAAGAAATGCCCACTACCGTACTTGCCTAGCGACTCTGATGTTAGAGGTCTACTACCGTTTCCTACCGGGCTCATCGTCACAATAAGTTCAAACTAAGATTTTAGTTTTACCTAGCCAACTCCAGCGAGTTGGCTTTTTTCTTCGGTACTGCTGAATAGCTGAGATAAACTCTGCTAACTGGGACGATGAGGCGTGGCAGCTTTATACCATCTGGCTATCCAGAGATCCTCTGTCTTGCGTATCTGTAAAAGTAACTGACAGACGAAATCATTTAGAGGTAGTAAGTTTCAATCCAGAAAAATTTGAACTAACGGAAACATGGTCGATCATACGGAGCCTGTTGCCTGATCAGAATTATGGACAAGTGCTAATAATGGCCCGCCGGGCGAACAGTATTTCGTGGCGGAGCTATTATAAAAAAGGGTCTGTAAAAACTTAATACACCAAGCTCAGCTTGTTATGTGTAGGCCTAGGTTAGTAACTGAAGATGTAAACACGTCCTAAATCATCAGACGATCTTAGCAACATTCTTCTCACTAGTGACCTTTGGAAAGGCCTGCCCATTATTGCCAAAAAGTTTCTTAACGCCGTCAGGCTGCTGGATCGATCTCAGCATATGAACGCTCAGCCACACCAGCGTATTGCTGAGCGTTCAGTCTATTCCAACGGTTCCAAGTAGCGTAACTTTGACAGCACTCGAGGACAAATTGAGCTACAGGTGTCGCTGGCCATAGATGGCTAGGAGCCATTTCAACTCGCTCTTTCATTTGGAACATAGATTTCGTAGCGACAGAGCCCTCAAAGAGGCTATAGCCACCATGTATATTCAGTGCGTCATCACTCGTAGGGTTACTTAAATTTTAGAGCCCATATGTGGGGGGGCGTCGAGATAATGGGAAGCTTATGCTCCTGAATGTTTCATCTGCTTTATCCGAAGCTGACGTGCACTGCAGAGAGCTCTTTACCAACCCCAAAGAGCGTGAAGTTGGTATTCCAGAATCAATCACCTCAGATGTCCCAGTGGGTTGAAAGCTGCTCACAAGGGT
>NZ_JBDOPO010000143.1:0-4816 GCF_039830215.1 Rubritalea sp.
CCATAGTAATAAAACTATCAGGCTCATTAATCCATGTAACTAAATCTTACAGGGATGAAGGCGGAACATGAGCAGGTGTGGTTATAAGCGTTCCTTATTTATGTTCACTCCTGCCACAGCATTTGCCACTTCCGAGCAAACTGCTAGGACGGAATCAGTATCAAAGACTATTTGATTATTACCCTTCCATTCATGCAGCATCTAGTAGCCAACCCAAAACCAGTAGGTCTTAATAGTCTAGCGACTGGCTATTTAGATAGCTATCTGCAGAAATGATCAGCCCATGATCTGCTGCCTTTTGTAAAAGCACACTCGCTTTCTCCAGCACTTGAACACCGGCAACTAGTGTTATAAAATTAGGTGGAAGTGGTCTTAGCTAGACCCAATCTCCATTAAAAGTAGAGTGTGAAAATTAAAATTAATGCGTTACTTGTCAATGCCTTGATTAAATTCAGGTTCGTCGGTCAAGTCATCACTATTGACCGACTCTGCGCCATGTAGGTGGTAGCCGACATTTTCGTCTAGGTGGTTACGAAGGGCGCCTAATCCCTCTTCACTTTCGGCAGACATCGGTATAATTTTCACCTTAGGGAAGCGCTGCTTGAATGCTTCTAGATTTTCAGTTGCGCCATCGAGGTCCATCTTGTTGGCTACGACGATCCATGGGAACTTGGATAATTCAGCGTCGTACATTTTGATCTCTGTTCGTAGTGTCTGTAGGTCTTCGATTGGGTCACGGCCGTCAAAGCCGGCCATATCGATAACGAAAAGGAGAATGCGACAACGTGTGATGTGACGTAGAAACTCATGGCCAAGTCCGCGATTTTCGTGGGCGCCTTCGATCAAGCCTGGTATGTCAGCCACCGTGCATCTGCGGAAACCTGGGAACTCCACAACGCCAACGGTTGGTTTGAGTGTGGTGAATGGATAGTTACCAATTTTAGGAGTCGCTGCTGAGAGTTTTCCAACTAGTGTTGATTTGCCAGCATTCGGGAAGCCAACCATCCCAGCGTCAGCGATATGTCGTAGCTCAAAGTAATAAACAGACTCGCCACCCTCAGTACCCAATGTGTGTTCTTCAGGTGCTCTGTTTGTTGAAGATTTGTAATGCCAATTCCCCTTTCCTCCCACTCCGCCTTCACAGAGCACGAATTGTTGCCCAGGAGTGGTAAGGTCTACAACAGGTTCTAGGTCGATACCGTCGCCGCGCTCCATTTCAACGGCATCTTTAATACTTAAAGCTGGGCTTTTGTAAATCACGGTACCAGGGGGAACATGAGCAACCACCTTATTGCCGTTCTTACCGTGTTTGCGTGCACCAGATCCATGTGCGCCACCAGTAGCCACAAGTTTTGGGTCGTAGAAGAATTGACGCAAGTTGTCAGTGTTTGGACTACATTCAATGATAACATCCCCGCCATCTCCGCCGTCTCCGCCGTCAGGACCGCCCTTAGGTAGGTATTTTTCGCGACGGAAGTGGACAACTCCATTGCCACCGTCTCCGGCTTTGCAGTACACGCGGACATTATCGATAAACATGGCTAAGTGGTATTCTATTTAAAAGGTTCAGATTATTCGGGGTGAAGCGACTTCTTAACACCAATTCCCATTTCAGCAACCAGCAATACTAAGGTTTCACTACTTTTTGGTGACTTTTCAATGATTTGGCAGGGTTTTGTTCGATTTCACTTGGCAAACCCACCCTATCTGTGCAGTTTGCCGCTCCCGCCGCTCTTCCTGAGCAGCGTTTATCTTATAAACATTATTTATTATGGTAGCACTTAGACTAAATCGCCAAGGCACGAAAGATCGTCCTTTCTACAAGATTGTAGCAGTAGACAGCCGCGCACGACGCGACGGCCGTTATATTGAGCAACTCGGATCTTACAACCCAATGCTTGAAGGCACAAACTTCACAATCGACCTCGCCAAGGTGGATGCCTGGATCGGCAATGGCGCGCAGCCATCTGACACGGTTCGTGATATTATCAAAAAGGCTCGCAAGGCAGCTCTTGAAGCGTAATTTGCTAATCATCTGATTTTTTTAGAAGCTGTTCATTTTTATGGGCGGCTTTTTTGTGTTTAGACTCAGATTTATTCTGAGTGATTGAAGACGCTAATGTGTGGGTTCATCTTTGAATTCTAATTAAATCTCATCACCGTACTGAAAAGTGCTTGCACGGCAGCAAATCTGAATAGACTCTGCCGCCATGAACTATGCCTCTCTCATAGAGAAACGACGCGAGCGCTTCGCTGCTGTGGAAGTGTTGATTACAGATCCAAATCTCTTTTCGGATCAGAAGAAGGCATCAGAGATCATGCAGGAGCATCGCCGACTAAAAAAATTGCTAGATATGTGGGAGGATCTAACCACAGCTAAAACCAACCTCATTGAAAACCAGGAGCTAGCCAAGGAGGATGATGCGGAGATGGCGGAGATGGCGGAGTTGGAAATCCCTGAGTTAGAGGCGACAATCGAAGAGCTTTCCGAGAAGGTGCAATATGCCCTCCTCCCTCGTGACCCCAACGAAGATCGCGATGCGCTGGTTGAAATTCGCGCTGGCGCAGGGGGTGATGAGGCGAGCCTTTTTGTGGGCGAGGTCATGGGTATGTACGAACGCTACTGCGCAAGTCGTGGCTGGAAGTTACAACACCTCGAAAGCAGCCCGTCAGATGTTGGTGGCTTTAAAGAAGTTGTTCTGAAGGTTACTGGCGAGGAGGTCTTTCGTTATCTTAAATATGAGTCAGGGGTACACCGTGTGCAGCGTGTCCCAGCTACTGAAACCCAGGGTAGAATCCACACATCCACTATTACGGTTGCTATTCTTCCGGAAGCTGAGGACGTTGATGTCGAGCTTAAGAAGGAGGATCTTCACATTCAGGCGACTCGCTCAGGCGGTTCTGGTGGTCAGCACGTGAACACAACTGACTCATGTGTGCAGATCACTCACTTACCCACTGGGTTACAAGTGAAATGCCAGGATGGTCGCAGCCAGACGCAAAACCGAGAACTCGGCCTTCAGATCATGCGAGCTAAACTTTACGAAGCTAAGGTTAGAGAAGAGTCCGACAAGTATTCAGCTCAACGTAAATCTCTTATTGGATCTGGTGATAGATCTGAGAAGATACGCACATACAATTTTCCTCAATCACGTGTCACTGATCATCGTATCAACTTCACGTCTCACAACTTGGATGGAATTCTGAATGGTCAAGTCGGTGAGATAACGGAAAACCTAATGAAGGAAGAGATGGAGCAACGTCTTGCTGACGCAGGTCTAGAGTAACCCCATTCGCTGTAACACCTTGAAAACAATTCTAGAAACTCTGGATTCAGGCACGAAGTGGCTTGAGAATAAAGGTGTCGATGATGCGCGTCGGAATATGCAACTATTGTTGTGTCATCAACTCGATTGCTCAAAGATTCAGCTCTACACGAGATTTGATGAGCCTATGAGCGAGTCTAGTTTAGTTCCTCTACGTGAGATGCTTAAGCGTCGAGGTGACCGTGAGCCGTTGCAGCATATTCTCGGGACAGTGGAATTTTTCATGCGCGATTTTTATACTGATGCACGCGCGCTCATACCTCGACCAGAGACAGAAGAGTTGTGCGAAATCATCCTCAAGCAGCTCAATCCTGTAGCGCCAGCTAAAGTGCTCGATATGGGCACAGGATCGGGGGTGATAGGGATAACTTTAGCATTGGAATATGGTGCTCAGTCGGAAGTTGATTGCGTGGATGTCTCGTCCGACGCGCTCGAGCTAACCCTGAAAAATATAACGTCCAATGGCGTCGGGAATTGTACGGGTAAACAAAGTGACTTGTTTGCTCAATTGGCGTCAAAGTATAATCTCATCGTGGCGAACCTCCCCTATGTGCCAGAGGTGGATCGCAGCTCGTTAGCTGCAGAATTGACCTATGATCCAGATTTGGCCCTTTATTCAGGTGATGATGGATTGGATATCATTCGTGAGTTTATTCAGGAAAGCCCCGCATACCTTGATGTTGGCGGCATCATAGCTTTGGAGGTCGGCATACATCAGAGCTCCGAAGTGGAGAGGCTTCTTTCCAATGCCGGATTCTGCGACATCAAAACCTTTCCGGACCTTTCAGGCATATATCGCTTCCCAACAGCGCGTTGGGAAGGCAACTAACATATAGGACTCTCAAAAATCTAATTATCATGGATAAACTTATCGTACATGGCGGCCACCAACTTAATGGATCGGTTAATATTTCTGGCGCAAAAAATGCTTCTCTACCCATTTTAGCAGCTGCTCTCCTCACTGATGAAGATATCATTATTCGTCGAGTCCCTGATGTTTCGGATACTAACTATATGATTCAAATACTTTCTGCATTGGGAGCTCAAGTTGAGCGATCAAGCGGCACAGTTAGAATCAACGCTAAGGACATTATCCATGAGGCCCCTTACGAATTGGTACGCAAAATGCGTGCTTCTATCTGTGTTATGGGTCCCCTACTCGCTCGACTTGGTAAGGCGCGCGTGTCACTTCCGGGTGGCTGCGTTATAGGTGATAGGCCAGTTGATCTTCATCTTAAAGGTCTGCGCGCAATTGGTACAGTGATCGACATGGAGGGAGGTAATATGGATATGACTACCCCTAATGGACTCGTAGGTGCAGAAGTTGACCTTCGGGGTAAGCAGGGGCCAACTGTGCTTGGTACGGATAATTTGATGATGGCAGCGGTTCTAGCTAAAGGTACGACTATCATTGAGTCTGCTGCAGCTGAGCCAGAGGTTGTTGATCTAGCTGACTTTCTGATCGGGATGGGCGCAAAAATCGAAGGCGC
>NZ_JBDOPO010000378.1:0-4770 GCF_039830215.1 Rubritalea sp.
AGAGGCCTAATCGTTGAGAGAAAGCTACAAGAATCATCTGTCACTAATCCACCGGACTGTTACGAAACACACGGAGAAATCACTCTGAGCACACATCTTACCTCTCCTCAGACTACTGCATCTTCCGACTCGTCAGAACTGATGGTACTGGAGCGCGCTCAGGTATTGCAAGAGGACGCTTCCGTATCCTTCACGTCCCAGGGGGCGCAACACTCAAGGAAGATGAAATTCTAATGGAGCAGCAAACTGACCCGCGATGGATAGTTATCTTCCCTGCTTCAAACGGTCTATTAGTGGAGCGAGGCTCGCAGCTGTCTCACTCGGCAATGGGCGCTGAATGAACATAGTTTTCTTTGATTGCCTGTGGAGAAATATGAAATATCAAGAGACTTCTCTAATCGAGCATCCCACTGAGCCCAACCTCCGCGCGGGATTGACCAAGTGGTTTGATCTATACAATAACTGGAGGACTACGATTGATTTGGCAATGATACGTCCTCAAATACCTAAGAACCTGAATCTGGAAACAATCTCAATCTACAGGAACAAGACATCGCTTAGCGCCGAAATCGTACAAAGTTTGGTAGTCTCCACTTCTAGCTTAGTCCTTGATGAGGTATTTAGAAGCTTGTTCTACGTCCTTATCGCCACGACCGGAAAGGTTAGCTATGATGATTTGCTCTTTGTCCATAGTGGGAGCAATCTTATTGATATACGCCATCGCATGCGAACTCTCTAGAGCTGGGATAATTCCCTCTAACGCGGAAAGCTCTGCAAAAGCAGCTAGAGCTTCGTCATCTGTCGCATAGGTGTAGTCGGAGCGACCAATATCCTTGAGATAGGCGTGCTCAGGACCGATGGCTGCGTAGTCAAGGCCAGCACTGACTGAATGAGTGAGTTCGATCTGGCCATCGTCATCAGCGAGCAGCCATGTCTTGGTTCCTTGGAGAACACCTAGTTTACCTCCTTGGAAGCGTGCTGCATGCCGCTCCTTGACTATGCCTTCACCTCCAGCTTCCACGCCCATCAATTCAACCCCCTCGTCATCAACGAAGGGATGAAACAAGCCGATCGCGTTAGAGCCACCGCCAACACAAGCGACACAGAGGTCTGGAAGACGACCTTCTTGTTCGAGAATTTGCTCACGCGCTTCGAGTCCAATCACTCGGTGGAAGTCGCGCACCATCATTGGAAATGGGTGTGGTCCAAGAGCCGAACCGAGAATGTAGTGCGTATGGTCAACTGTTGCGACCCAGTCACGGAGAGCTTCGTTCACAGCATCCTTGAGAGTTGACTGGCCATTGGTCACTGGACGAACGTCTGCCCCGAGAAGCTTCATACGCACAACGTTAAGAGCTTGACGTTCAATATCCACAGCGCCCATGTAAACGATACATTCCATACCGAAGCGTGCACAAACTGTGGCTGTAGCCACTCCGTGTTGGCCTGCACCAGTCTCAGCGATGATGCGCTTCTTTCCAAGACGCTTGGCCAAGAGAATCTGGCCAATCGCGTTGTTAATTTTGTGTGCTCCAGTGTGCAGCAGGTCTTCACGCTTTAGGTAAATTTTTGCACCACCGAGCTTTTCGGTCCATCGCTCAGCAAAATACAATGGTGTAGGACGACCACAATATTGACGTAAAAGATAGTCGAGTTCCTTCTGAAATTCAGGGTCAGCCTTAGCTGCTTCATATTGGGCTGTGAGATCCTGAAGTGGTGCCATCAATGTCTCGGGGACAAACAATCCCCCGTAGGTTCCAAAGTGGCCACTAGCATCTGGTAATTGCGCATTCATCTGCGCTCTACGTACGCCAGATACCAGTAAGATTCAAGTGGGATTAGTCGTGTTATTTGGTCCGTGACGTCAATTCCTAACCTGTTAGTCCATCATTACTGACTTGTGGAGCCAAGAAATCGCCGCCACATTACTTGACGACTACATCTATCTGCTGCACACTCCGTCCATGAAAATAGTGCTCCTGCTGTTTATGAGCATCCTTCCCCTCGCAGCTTGGCAACTCCCTCCGCAGTGCAAACAATTAGTCGTGGGAACTGCTAAAAGCTGGAATTCCTCCTATGTCAGCGTCATGCTCTACGAGAAAAAAGGCAAGGACTGGAAGGCCCTCACTCAGCCAGTCACTGGTCGGCTGGGAAAAAACGGACTAGCCTGGGGGCGAGGCATCCACCCCGATGCCAGCAAGCCACACTTGAAACGGGAGGGTGATGGTCGCTCTCCTGCTGGAGTTTTCCAGATTGGACAAGCATTTGGATCGCATAAAAGCATCAAGAAAAAGCGCAGCTTAGCCTACACCCAAGTCACAACCCGCGACCTCTGGGTCGAAGACTCATCCTCACCCTACTACAACCGCCACCTCAGAATCGACCACGAACCTAACTCAGCGTGGGAGAAAAAAGCGCAAATGCGTCAGAACGACTACCCGCACTCGCTCAAACTCTACATCGGCCACAATACCGCCTCCGCCCAGCAAAAGGCCAAACCCAATGCCGGCTCCTCCATCTTCTTCCACATCTGGCGAAATGCTGGCAAGTCCCCCACCGCCGGCTGCACCACCATTCCCGAGTCGCAGCTACGACAACTCATCAGCAAGATCGACCCCAGAAAAACTCCCCTCTACATCCTCCTACCCCAGGCCGAATACTCAAAGTTCCGCACCGAGTGGAAACTTCCCTGACCCCCACACTTCATAAAAAAAAATTCTTTTCCTACTTCCTAGGATGTCTATTTTATCCTCTCCAAATTCAAAGTCCTAAAGCATGGATTCTAACAGCATCAGGCCGCCAACTGATCGACATTCTTGGGGAGCACCAGCAGTAAAGTCCCCCAAGCCCGCAGTCTCTCACTTAAATCTTTTTGTGTAATCGTTATTGATTGGTACAAAGACATAGCCCACAACTCTCACTGTCATGTCAGCACCACTCTACGGACTTCTACTCGTCGGCGGCAAATCATCTCGCATGGGCCAAGATAAAGCCCAGCTTATGTACCGTGACGACCAACCAGAATGGATACGCTTGCACAGTATTTTAGAACAGCATTGCGATAAAACCTTTCTTAGCCATCGAGCCAGTCAAAATTTCGGAGTGACTGCGATCATCGATCCGGCTGAAGGCCCACTGTTTGCTATCCATACAGCACAAGCAGCTCACCCAATGGCTCGCTGGTTAGTCATCGCTTGTGACCTTCCGCTATTAGAATCAGCCACGCTAGACGAACTTATCGCTGGAGCATCTCTACAAAGCCAAGCTACTAGCTACCACAGCCGCGTGGACCACCGCGCTGAACCACTGTGTGCAATATATGAACCATCCTCAGCAGATGCCATCAGCCAAGCAGTAAAAAAGGGATCGCGATGCCCTCGTAAGCTTCTAGAAACGATCGAGACTAAGCTTCTCAAGCTCTCAGACTCCCACGCTCTGGATAACGCTAATACACCAGCGGACACATTAGAGGTCCGCAGTTTTCTAACCAACTCACGTATGCCCAAAACAATCACCGTTCGCTATTTCGCCCAGCTTCGCGAGCTTGCAAAATGTGAGGAGGAAACAATCACTACTGAATGCGTCACTTCATCTGGTCTCTACGAAGAACTTAAAGCGCGCCACGCCTTCCCGCACAAGCAAAAGCAATTGATGCTAGCGATCAATGACGACTTCACCGACTGGGCCACACCACTCAAAGCTGGTGATGAGGTTGTCTTCATTCCTCCCGTTGCTGGAGGTTAAGCTAAAAAGAAGTTGAGAGCTTCGACACTGCCAAGGCTCCCGTGGGCCTTGGCCACGTAACCACCGTGGCTACTCACATGGTCTTTCACTTCTTGGTGAGAATTCCCCACACAAGCAATCAAGCCAGCAACATCTGGGTGAAGTTTATCGATGTCATTGTGCCCGTCACCAATGGCAAAGACTCTCTCTAACGGCACCTGCACCCTCCTTGCCAATTCCTGTAAAGAAGTTCCCTTGTGGTAGTCCTTATGAGTAAATCTCATATAGATAGAATTGCGTAGCACCCCCACTAGGCCGTGGTCCTTTCGTTGCTCTTCCACAAATGCAGCAATCACCATCATCTCTTCTTCGGAGCTCGCGATAATCCCTGCGGGGTCCCCCTCTTCTTCGATCCACTGGGCTGAAGTCTCCTCTTCGATATATTGTTTCATCAAATCAATGAAGCCGGCTGATTCCTTCATGAAATGCGCGGTGTCTTTCGCATATTGCTCATGCCAGTCTTCCACCCGTTTCCACCGACCAAGCTTGTCGCTAGGGGTGTAAATCTCACGTTCTCGCGCCACTAGAAAATCTGGAGCGAATGGAAAGTTGCTTTGCTCAAAACCTTCCAACATGAAGAGCAAAGACCTCCCTGTATTGATTGCCCATAACCATCCTTGCTTGCGTAATCTCTCAATCGTCTCGTAGAAAACGGGCTCTAAAACTACCTCTTCCTCAGGAAGAAATAGAGTGCCATCAAAATCAAATGATAAGATTCCTCTCACTTCTTCAGGATAGTCCAACGCGCGCATGCTCTTAAACTATCGCTCAACTAACGAATAGAAACTGTAAAAGTCGCTCACGAGCAGAATAATCAAATCAGCCTTAAATATCATTATATATATGCCTTAAGTAAAGAACTTGGATTCAACCTGGAAGTGCACCTTGTTAGTTAGGTGTTAAAAACATAAAGTTTGGGGTCTTTCTGTCGAGTACTTTACGAGGTCTGCTGTTTAGCTTTCTCTCAACTTCAGCTATTTGATCGTC
>NZ_JBDOPO010000162.1:0-4759 GCF_039830215.1 Rubritalea sp.
CTCGAGTGGCCTGCTGATGATTTGGATGTTGGATAAGGTTTTGGCCATTCTTCATTAGAATAAGATGTATGTAGTACTCGGTCTCTTTGTGCTCTTCATCGTGAGTGATTTGCTGCTGCCAGAAGGCTGACTCAAAGCTAATTGTTTTTTGGGGGCATCAGGTGGAAGCTATGGCAAAAGCAACCTTCTACTTCGTGATTACGATGCTGGTGGTTGTCGATGTGATTCAAGTACGCCACCAGAAAAAGCGATTGGCAAAAAAGGGCAAAGCTGCATGTCTAAGCAGAATTCCATTGTCGTGAGACGGTGAATCAACCAGACTCCAGAAATATGCTAGAAGCAAAAATTCAGCAACTCCAACAACGCCTGACCAAGAGCGTTCTCGGGGCCGAACGGCCAGCACGTTTGGCCTTGGTCGCTCTGCTTGCGCAAGGGCACGTCTTGATTGAGGGACCTCCTGGTGTGGGGAAAACTTCCTTGGGCCAGGCTCTAGCCTCGGCGATAGGGGGCTGCTTCAAGCGTTTACAATTCACGCCCGATCTTTTGCCATCTGACATTTTAGGTTACCATCTATACCGTCAGCATTCGGGCGACTTTGATTTTGTAGAAGGCCCTATTTTCACCAACCTCTTGTTGGCAGACGAAATCAACCGGACTTCACCACGTGTCCAGTCGGCTTTGTTAGAGGCGATGAACGAAGGCCAGGTCACTATCGATGGAGTCACGCGCGATTTGACTTCTCCATTCATGGTGGTGGCAACTCAGAATGAGCTAGGAATGGCGGGGACATTCCCTTTGCCTGAACCCCAGCTCGATCGCTTTTTATTGTCGGTGCCGATGGCGCTGCCTTCAGCAGAGATCCAACAAGATATCTTGCGCAAGCACGCTGCGGGTAGTGTGAATAGCCAGTCTGAGAAAGAGATTATCTCGGCAGAGGAAATTCTAGAGATGCAGCAAAGAGTCCAAAAGGTTGGGGTGTCAGAAGCTATTTCTGAGTACATCGTGGCTCTTTGCGAGCAAACCCGCCGAGCTGCGGGCGGTCAGCACACCGTGTCAGTGCGAGCCAGCATAGCTTTACTTCGGGCCTCCCAAGCTATTGCTGTGATCGAGGGGGAGGAATTTGTATTACCTGATTTTGTAAAAGATATTTTTGTAGATGTGATGCGTCATCGAGTGCAGCCTGAGGATGCGAGCGACGTCGAGCAGTTGCTAGCCAGCGTGCTTAACCATGTGCCTGTGCAATAATTAGTGATGAAAGTAGGCGGTAGTTTCACTAGTCGGGGCACATTAGTGATCCTAGTCATGGTTGTCTGCACTCTCGCAGGGTTTGTGTTTGAGGAGATGGCTTTACTACGGTTGAGCCTGTTACTTATAGTGGTTCTGGTGCTTGCCGCTGTCGTGGCATCGCTCAATATGCGTAAGCTGAGTGTCGAGGTAGAGGGGCCACTGAGGGTGCACGCAGGAAAGAAATTTTCGCTTAAAGTAGTCTTAGCTAATCATCGGCGGTTTCTAGACAGCGTAGGGCTGACGGTGGAGATCGAGCTCGTTCGAAATGTGCATTTTTCAGCTGTGGCACCTTGGGTGGCGACTGGTGGAGAAGTACTTTTGGAAGTGCCTGTGCTGTCGCGCCAACGCGGGTGTGTGATTGAAGCCAAGTACCGGATCGAGTCGACCTTTCCTTTTGCTTTGTTCCACCGGGAGCTGAGGGGTACGCAGGTCATGGCGCCGCCTATATTGATTTACCCAAAGAAAATTGTGCCAAGAGAATTGATGATGCACGGGGCTCTGAGTGTTTCCGAGCTCGATCAGTCTAGCCGATTCAGCGGACAATTCGGAGATCTACGAGGTCTACGCCCGTGGCAGTCAGGCGACTCAGCAAAGCACATCGACTGGCCAGCCTCGGCACGCTCCTTGGCACGTGGCCGCGATCTGAGGGTGCGAGAGTTTGATCCACCGGGGGTATACTCGGAGCGTTGTCACATTGTGTTTCACTCCTTTGGTAAAGGGGGGGCGATCTTGCGAGAAGATAGATTTGAACGTGCTCTGGCATTTCTAGCAGGCTCCATGGACTATTTGTACAGCCTCGGCGTAAAGTTTACTCTACATGCGGATTTCCTAGCTTGGCTACCACAGCAAGGGGGGTCTCGTAGTGGATTGATCGAGATCTATGCATTGCTGGCACAAGCGACTCGCGCGACTGGAACTGAGTCTCACGAGGTCCAGTCAGTAATCGATTCACAAGCTAGTACACAGACATGTATTCTGCTTTCTGATATCGAGACAGACAGCTGGGAGGATAGTCTGGATGTTCCACATGGCACTGTATTAGTTGATATTAGAAAGATAAGGTTTGGTGGGATAGTCACACGTTTGAGTAAGGGGGCTGTCTATGCGTAGTGTCTTTTTTGTGCTAAGTATAGTACTTGTGTATTTGCTGCTTCGGGGGTGGCCTGCGGATCTGAATGTATGGCTGCGTGGGGCGTTAGCTATGGCCGTCCTATTGTTAGGATTTTTCTTGTGGGGAGCTTGGTTGAAGGATTCGCACTTGCGTTTTAGTGCTGTTCGTAAGCCAAGACTGTCCGACTACACTTTAGTGTTGGCTTTGGTGTTGGTAGTCGAATTAGTATCGATGGCGGCCGTGGCGGTGAGCACCGAGGTGGTACTTTTTTCTGATACAGGGATTCTAAGAGAAGGGAGAGGGCCTAGAGGTAGTGCCGAGGATGGAGAGTGGCTTTGGGATCAGGAGTTTGAGAGGGAAATTCCTAAAAACAGCGATCATAAACCACCTAGCCGACCAGAGGTTTATTGCGAAGTGCTGGATGGCGAGTCACTGGCATTTCTGATGAATAACAAGGTGTACCTCCGTGGTTTTGCATTTGATGCATACCGGAGGGATAGTTGGAGATCCTCAAAGAGGGTAAAAAAAATCATCAAAGGTGACGGAATCGGTGTTGAGTTGGACCAGCCAGTAGAGAACCTCCCTCAAGTAAATTATCGACTTTCATTGAACCCTGGAGGGACTGGGCAGGATGTGGCTTTGGCGATGCAGGGTGGACTACGGATAGAGGTGTCTAAGCTGAGACAAATCGCCAAAGGTGTGCTTTTATTACCTGAGAGTGATGCTGGAAGTATTGTGTATAAGGGGATCAGCCAACCACGGACGCTAAAATCGATCACGGCACTGGATTCTCAAATACGCATCAGCCAACCTGGTCGATCTTACCTGCAGTTGCCAGTGGATTTTGCCATGAGGAAGAGGTGGAATACATTGCTAGTTGATTTAAAAAATGAGACTGAGCTTGCCGTGCAACTGGAGGGAATTCGGAAATTATTAGCCGAGCGTTGTCGTTATTCCCTCAAGGTTGAAAACCCACGAAATTTAGGATCTATGGAGAACTTCTTGTTTGCAGAGAGGCGTGGCTACTGCGAGCACTTTGCCTCGGCAGCTGCTTTGTTGTGCCGAGAGTTAGGCATTCCAAGCCGTGTGGCCTATGGCTATTCAGGCGGGACACTCTATCCGTATTCTAAGCTGATTGTTTTCCGTTCGCGCGATGCGCATGCTTGGACTGAGATTTACTTGGACGGCTATGGATGGACAGTGTTTGATACGACTCCGAGCGATGAGACTACTATGCAGACTGCGAGTGAGGGAGATACGCCACCGGCATTGGAGGAAGTTAGTCCTGAAGAGAAACCTCAGAGGATAAGTATGATAACATGGTGGAGTGTGTGTGGGGGGGGGCTCGCTGTGATCGTGGGATCATTACTTGTAGCACTGTTAAAATCTAAAGAGGAAGCGAAACAGGCCAGTCGGCTGATAGGAAATGGCCAAGCTCCAGCAGCCTACCTTGAAGCATTTCAAGATGGCTGTAGAGCGGCTGGTGTGCGTTCGGTCGACTCACTCACTTTGAAAGAACTCATGGGTCGCCTTCCTGAGAAACTGGAATTTGCGGATGAGCTAGAAATTTATCATAATGGGGTTACCTACCGCAAAGCGATGGTGAGTAAGTCTACCGAGAAAGTGTTACTGCAAAAGATTCAGAAGTGGGCTGCCAATTAATCGTGAGAAAATCGATAATTGAAGGTTTCTAATGAGGAAACAGTGACCTGTACGTCTATAAAGGTGTTGTTGATTGGTTATATTAAAATAGATCTAATGGTATTTATTTTTTCTGTTAGTTGTTTTGTTGGTTAGAAAGGTGATTTCTAGTGCTTCAAAAGTTTGATGCGGCCGCTACTGGCGCAGTAATTAAATAGGTCTAATCGGATGAAGAAGACACTCATATCCACTCTCTTATACTCTGCGGCGTTGTGCCAGCTGGCGGAGGTAGCGGCGTGAGTCAGAACTTGTTCAATCTCGCCCGATACTTTTGGAGTGTTAGAGATATGTGATTTCAGCTTATGAAGCTTCGTTAGTGCTGGATAGGGCTGGCTAAGAAGAGTTAAGATAAGAGTTGCACTGGGCCTGTCACTCTGGGGTCTTAGTTTCCTGGGGTATGAGATCCGCAAGTTATTAATGGGGCGGAAAATCAGGCAGCATAAGAAATTTTTGATGAGTTGAAATATTTCTGAATCCTCGTCTGCCTCTTAGCCAAACTCCTGACTTGAGTTTTAACCTGCTCCTTGAATTTACCTTTTCCTCGAAGTGATGGTCGCTTGCTTAGCTCGGACTTCAGGTCCCGATTGAACTACTCATCAGGGTTCAAGTCTGGGCTATAGCTTGGTAGATAATGGATTTCGAGTTTGTCCTCTCGACTAG
>NZ_JBDOPO010000272.1:0-4747 GCF_039830215.1 Rubritalea sp.
CCTTGCACAGGCTGGGCTATGAACTTCTCCCGAAAAAGCTGGGGAAACAAGCAGGCGTCACCGACTCACTGATTGTTAGACTAGGCATTTGTGGCGCATTAGCAATGAACACGATGGCATTCACCCTGCCTCGTTACAACGGAATGGAAACCACCGATGAGCTAGCGAGCCTACTCACCACCGTGGTCATTGCCTCATCGACCCTCACTCTTCTCATCGGAGGATCCTACTTTTTCAAACGGGCATGGAGCGCGCTACGCCTAGGAGGAATCCACATGGACCTGCCCATTTCTCTGGGCCTTATCCTCTCTTACCTAGGCTCACTTATTGGATGGTCGACCGGCCACGAAGACCTTTTCTATTTTGACTTCGTTGCCATATTCACCTTCTTGATGCTCTCTGGAAAGCAGCTGCAAATTTCTTCTCTGAACAAAGCTAACAGCCGCTTCCAAACTGACTCCACCCTTCCTGAATTTTACAAAACGGCTGAAGGTGATGAGCTAGATACAGCGGATATTCCAGCTGACTCCTCCTTGCTCATTCCTCCCGGAACAGTCGTACCTGTGGATGCGCGCTTGCTCAGCGATAGTGCAGACCTTTCGCTTGCATGGATCACCGGCGAGCCTAGTTCACTATTGTTTCAACACACCGCAGCCATCCCTGCCGGCGCAGTCAACCAAAGTGCTCACAGCATCAAGGTTCAGACAAACTCTGCGACCAACGAAAACGATGCGATCACGCGCCTGCTCAATACCGATATCAAACAGTCGAGCAACAGCAACCGCCAAGCACAGCAAAAGGCTATTCAGATCTACTTAGCCGTCATCATCGTACTCGGGTTTCTCGCTAGTCTAGGCTGGTGGTTCACTACACACGAATGGGTCAAATCACTGCAGGTGCTCATCTCGATCTATGTCGTTTCCTGCCCCTGTGGAATCGGCCTTGCACTTCCATTGTTAGATAGCCGAAGCTCTAAATTCTCGCACAGCTACGGAATCTTCCCACTCACCTCAAGATTTTGGGAACACCTCACGCGGATCGGCAAAGTGGTTTTTGACAAAACTGGCACACTCACACTCGATAAACCAGAGCTGATAGACAAAGAGCAACTCAGCCAACTGAGTGACGCGAACAAAGAACTACTCTTCACTTTGACTCGCAGCTCACTCCACCCCTTGAGTCGTTCTATTTTCGCAGAGCTCATCAAATCCGGCACCACCAGCAGCTCCATTCAGCAAGCTCCAACCGAAACTCCAGGAGTGGGTAACTCTCTCTCATTGGATAACGGAAGCACCTACGGACTAGGCCGCAGCCAGACCGAGCAACAAACTAGTGAGTCGCTCAGCTGCAGCTTCACAAAAGATGGAACAACCATCGCCCACTTTTTCTTCACAGAATCCCCACGTGAAGAAGCTGCCAACTCTATAAAAGCTCTCAATTCCGACCTAAACAGCCCCTGCATGATTCTCTCAGGCGACGACTCTGAACGCGTTTCAGTGCTGGCAAAAAAACTCTGCATCCCTGAGTATTTTGGGAATTTATTGCCCGAACAAAAGCAGGCTAAAATTAAAGAAACCGAACAATCTCTACGGGTTTTGTATCTCGGTGATGGAATCAACGACCTCCCAGCGCTTCAATCAGCTTCCCTCAGTGGAGCCCCCTTCGCCAACATCAACATGCTGACTGCAGATGTCGACTTCCTCTTTACCGATGAGACCATGGGCTTTTTACCGAGGCTCATTCACATAGCCAAGCAACGCCGCCGCCGCAAGCTCAACCTCATACTCTACACGCTGCTATACAATGCCATCGTCCTAGGCGTCTGCATCGCCGGCCTCATGTCACCTCTTTATGCAGCCATCATCATGCCATTGAGCTCCCTCATCAGCATAGGACTTGTCAGTAAACCTTTTAACATCAGAACCTCATGAGTTCACTCACCCTACACAGTTGCGATGGACAACCGCTTATGTTAGTTTCCCCACGTGGAGCGAAAAATCTCTTCTATTGGATGACCGAAACAACGCACAACAGCACACCTAAGGAAGCGGAGATAGTTTACAAAGAACTGCTCGGCGCTGACCTTTTTAGCATCTACCGCACCGCCTTCGAGAAAGTCACGGGCCAGACACTGGCTTTGATCCATCCTGACATTATTAGCACTCCTGAAGACGAGGCGTCCCGTTGTAAGAATGACTTTTGCTCTCTCATGCTCGACACTGAGGTCTGTAAAAGTCGTTGCACAGAACACTCCATCGACCTCTCAAAAAGGATCGACCAACAAGCTTTCACCGCTTCCTGTGAAGCGAACATCACAACAACCTTGATACCAATCAATACCAAGGTTGGCATCGTCGCTTATATTCGCTCAGGTCAGGTTCGGACAAACGAAAAGGAAATCGACCCCAACTTCTTCCTGAAAATTTCCGCAGCTATGCCCCCCCACGTCAGCCGTGACGTGGTCATGCTTTTTGATGCCGCTAGAGTTTACACCAAGGACGAATACAAGTCCCAACTCACTTTATTAGGAGCCTTTGCCCTGCAGCTTTCTGACCTAGCTAACAATCTTCTCATAAAGCCTGCCCCTGGATCCGGTGGTATCGTAGATGTCACAAAACACTACATCCACGAAAAACTCTCTGAGAAAATTAGCCTCGATGCCCTTGCTGAAAATGCCAAGGTAACTAACAGCTACCTCTGTAAGCAGTTTAAAAAAGCCACGGGACTCACAGTTGTCGAATATATCAACCGTCACCGTATCGAGCTAGCGAAAGAACTTCTCACCAGCAAAAAAGTGCGTATCATTGAGATCGCATACGAAACGGGGTTCCAGTCACTCTCACAGTTCAATCGGAGCTTCCACCGCTACACCGGTCAGTCTCCCACTGAATATAAAAAAGCTGAACTTTCCAGCTAACTTCCTACTATGAAAACCTTCGCCATCATTCTCTCAGCCACCACACTTTCAGCTATCACTGCCTGCGTGCCGCAATCAAATGACCCATTTGTTCCCACCCAAGCAATGGCTCAAGCATCTGGAGAACCGATCGAAGACCTAGGAAAAGGCCACGCCATTTTCATGCGCCAATGCACACAATGCCACGAAAAGCGCATTCCCAACGAAATTCCGAGTAAGGAATGGCGCCACATCGTCCCCGGCATGGCCTGGAACGCAGGACTCTCAAAAGAAGAGGAACGCCTCGTCACGGAGTACGTCCTCGCAGCCAGCAAAGTCAAGCCCACTGTGCCAGCAAACAACTAGCAGGGAACGCTGAGCACCAGATTGGCCGCAACTCACTACCCCACCACACAGTGGAAGCAAAGGCTCGTATTGAAGCCGTTCCCTCTGCTATTTGTTAGCCAAATATGCGCTAATTTTCAACAATCCCTGCGCAGCTAAATTTGAGATAATAAACTAGTTTTTCACTCATCAGAGAGCGATCCACTCACTGACTAAACGAGTAACTAATTATGAAAAACTACCTTTTATCTGCAGGCCTTCTAGCTGGCCTTTCTATCGCAGCACAGGCTAGCGCACCTCTAGCTCCAGTAGCAACTCCAGACGCGTTTACCAATGCGATCACTCCGATTTCCAACCCAACACTCCACGGCAACCCATTGCCGCAGACAAATGTGCACGCAATGTTGATGCACCAAAGACTCTCTAATGGAATCAATGTCGGGAACGGTGCAGCAACAGCACCACTCGGAGGTGACCTCAATCTCGTTGCTGTTCAGCTCGAGTACGCATTTAACGAGCGTTTCTCATTGATCGCGTCAAAGGATGGCTACATTGATTTCAACCCAAACAACACACTCACAGAAGAGAATGGCTTTGCCAACATCGCTGCTGGTGTAAAATACGCATTCATTTACGATGAGCCAAGCCAGTTCGTCTTCAGTGGTTCAGCTGTTCTCGAAGTCCCTACTGGTAACCGCGATGTGCTCCAAGGCTACGGTGATAGCTCAGTAAATCTCATTGCCTCAGCTCTAAAGATCCATGACGCATGGCAGTTCTCCGGTGCTGCTGGTGTCCAACTTCCATTCGACACAAAAGAGCAATCTGTAATAGGCTTCGCCAGTGCCCACGTGAGTTACCACGTGACTGAGCGCTTCGTGCCACTTGTCGAACTCAACTGGTTCCGCGTCATCAGCGAGGGTGAAGGAACTGGCCATGTGGCTTCTAGCCTAGCAGACTTCGAAGGTGGTGACCTCATCAACCTCGGATCAGTCAATGCATCAGCTAACAAAGACATCGTCACCGCCGCTATTGGTGCGCGCTACAAGCTAACAGACAGAGTCAACCTCGGTGCGGCTTACGAGATCCCTCTCACAGACGAAGAGGCAAACCTCATGAAGTCACGCGTCACTCTCGACGTCGTTTGGACATTCTAAAGAGACTAAACTCTCTAACTTTTTCATCAGAGTAGAGTATAATGTATAGAAGCCGTTGCAGCCTAATCGCTGCAGCGGCTTTTTGCTTGTCAGATAGATCTAAGATTCATCTGACTCTGAACGTCTCTCTCCCATGAGCCATGCTCCACGATCAATTGAACTATCAGGAAATCTAGCTAAACTTCGCACTAAAACATTAGCAGTCTCGCTTGTGATTAGCATCGTATTCAGCAGTATGATCCTTCTAACTCTTCACTCAATTGAAATGAAACAAGGTGTGACTCCTCCACCATTCTTCTCTTCTTTTGATGTAAAAATAGAGACCACATGTGTTGGGTTTGGATGTGGTCCA
>NZ_JBDOPO010000147.1:0-4732 GCF_039830215.1 Rubritalea sp.
AGATAGCTGTGTAGTCATAAGGACAATACTGGCTAGGAATCTGTGGTGATATTTAATCATTTCCTAATGTTTGAGCTAGATTGTCTCTATGTGTGAACCTTGTAGATGATACATCTACTCCAAGCGCAGCACACTCGTTCACTCAATAAACGACTTTTGGGTGGCGGCGTTAAAATGAAGTCATCACGCTGATTACAAGGTGCTCTGAAATCTTCCTCTTGCATCCTGCCTTCACCTCTCTAAAGTGTTCGGTAGACAGGGGAGCCGTAGAGGCTGAGAATGCGCTCAACGCACATGACCCTTAGAACCTGCCACGGCTAATACCGGCGAAGGAAGTCATATTTCATCACTTGAAATCTGCCCAACCTGTCAGGCATTAGCTGACAGGTCTTTTATTTTCGTAAAATATCTATCAACAACTAACAGCAACTAACATCTTCACACTCAACACTCCGAACTCCAAACTCTAGTAATGATTTCACCAGACAACTCAACACCCAAGCCTGAGAACTCCTCAGCACGCACAGACTATACCGGTAATTTTATCGAAGACATCGACAACTCAGATGAGCTTGCAGCTATCGAGAAAGACCCAACAATTTTCCCGAATTCTACTCGCATCTATGTTGAGGGAGACATCCACCCAGACATTAAGGTCGCAATGCGTGAGATCCGCCTTTCTGACACCGAGCATCCAAATGGCCGTGTTGAGAAAAATGCACCCATCCGCGTCTACGATTGCTCCGGCCCTTGGGGGGACCCTGATTTTAAAGGTGACGTGACAAAAGGACTCCCAGCGCTTCGCCGTCAGTGGATTCTCGAACGTGGCGATGTGGAAGAATATGATGGCCGCGAAGTAACTGCTTCGGATAACGGCTACCTTTCTGAGAAGCACGCTGAGAAATACAACGAAGGCAAAGCGACTAAGAACAAGCTAAAGGTCTATCCAGGGCTCAAACGCAAGCCACTCCGTGCATCAGCAGGACATCCTGTCACTCAAAAGTGGTATGCTGAGCAAGGCATTATCACAAAGGAAATGGAATACATAGCGATTCGTGAAAACCTCGGCCGCAAGGAAGAACTCAAAACTATTTCCGACAAGTACCCAAATCTTGCAGACCTTCCAGCCGACGCTTCAGATCGCATCAAGCAACTCTGCACGACTCCAGAAGGTTACGAGATGCCACGCCCTTCTGACATCGACCCATTCAAACAAGTATCGCGTAACCGCATGGACCACCAGCACCCTGGTCAATCTTTCGGCGCATCCATGCCTGCAATGATCACTCCAGAATTCGTTCGTTCAGAAGTAGCTCGAGGACGTGCAATTATCCCATCTAACATCAACCACCCAGAAAATGAACCCATGATTATTGGTCGTAATTTCTTGGTGAAAATAAACGCTAACATCGGCAACTCGGCAGTGGCTTCTACTATCGACGAAGAAGTAGAGAAGATGCAGTGGGCTACAAAGTGGGGTGCTGACAACGTGATGGACCTTTCTACAGGAAAGAACATCCACGCAACACGTGAGTGGATCCTCCGCAACTCACCAGTTCCGATCGGTACAGTGCCAATATACCAGGCGCTAGAGAAAGTGAACGGCAGGATTGAAGAACTCACATGGGAGCTCTACCGTGACACACTCATCGAACAGGCTGAGCAAGGTGTGGATTACTTCACCATTCACGCAGCAGTATTACTCCGCTTTGTGCCACACACAGCGCGCCGCATGACAGGTATAGTTTCTCGTGGTGGCTCCATCATGGCTAAGTGGTGCCTCGCCCATCAGAAGGAAAGTTTCCTCTATTCTCATTGGGACGAGATCTGTGACATCTGCGCGGCGTACGATGTTTCCTTCTCTATCGGTGACGGCCTCCGCCCAGGCTCCATTGCAGATGCTAACGACTACGCACAGCTTGCTGAGCTAGAAATCCAAGGTGAGCTTACCACACGCGCATGGGCAAAAGGCTGTCAGGTAATGAACGAAGGTCCAGGCCACGTGCCACTTCATCTCATCCAAGAGAACATGCAGAAGCAGATCGAGTGGTGCCACGAAGCTCCATTCTACACGCTTGGCCCCCTCACTACTGACATCGCCCCAGGTTACGACCACATCACATCTGGTATCGGGGCTGCCAACATCGGTTGGTATGGCTGTGCAATGCTCTGCTACGTGACCCCTAAGGAGCACTTAGGCCTGCCTAACCGCGACGACGTTCGTGAAGGTGTGATCACCTATAAAATTGCAGCTCACGCAGCTGATCTCGCAAAAGGTCACCCAGCTGCGCAAGAGCGCGACAACGCGATATCAAAGGCTCGCTTCGAGTTCCGTTGGCGCGACCAGTTCGCTCTAGGTCTAGACCCAGCCCGTGCGATTGATTACCACGATGAAACACTGCCAGCTGAAGGAGCAAAAACAGCTCACTTCTGCTCCATGTGTGGACCCACATTCTGTTCGATGAAGATCACTGCCGACGTACGCAAGTATGCTGAAGACAATGGCTTCACAGAAGAAGCAATAGAAGAAAAAGGCTTAGAGCAAGCCACTGCTGAGCTTACTGGTCAGAGCTCGTAATCGACACAACTACTTTACTCAAATCGCTCTCAGGACACTCCAGCCCTGAGGGCGTTTTTTGTGTTGTATCACTCCCATATGGAAGGCTTTCGAGTCTCGCTGAATATCATTTTCCTGTAGATGATATTGAGTACGTGGGCACCCTTTCCAATCTCTATTCACCTCATAGCAATGACAGCTAAACCAATCCACACAAACCAGATAAACTCGTTAATGGGTTCAGTCTCCCCCTTAGTGATTATCGTTGTTAGACTTGCCGGTGATTACGACTCCAAGCCCATCCCTATTGCGATCAACAACACTGTCTTTGAAGTTTCATTTTCTAATAAAATGGCAGATTTTTTCTATAGTAGCTCATTCCGTGCGGCTGCTGCGGTAGTCAGAAAGGTAGCTATGACTTATCAAAGGCGCCCAAAATCTCATTCGAATGGTCTATGACAGTGTTTACGACATGACCTCTGGATTTCTGACCGGAAAATTTCAAGTCAATACAACAGGAATTCAGGAGAGACTAAATAAAGGCACACTGAATTTACAAGAAGAAGGAGATCGAACTATGAGCGGCGGATTCCATATGCTAGGAAATAATTTTTAACCAGTGTGGCATATCATTCGTGACGGTTTTACCACACAAGCGATGAAACCAAAATACCAACGCCTCCGAGAGGCTGAGCGTGGAGTAATCTACCGCATAAAAACATGCAGAAAACACACAAGTTGGAATAGTTATGGCACTATAATTCAGCCAAAAAAAGCAAGTAAGAAGCTGAAGCTAAATAAGTAAGACGCATTATAATCAAGCTCATCCTTGAGCAGATCTACATACATCTCAAACAGGTTGGCAAAAAAGTCAGTCATGAGACTAGCTATCGCTACCTAGCAGTCGACCGGAAAACAGGTGGTAGATTATTTAAGGAATTACCCATCAATGGAAAACTCCGCTATCCACCTCGAGCCGGCACAAGGCACAGCAAAACACCGAACACAAAAGTCTTAGACGAGCGCCCACAATCGTTGACGCTAGAACTCGTTCTGGAGACTGAGAAGTGGATTTGCTTGTAGCAATCCCAGAGGGCATGTTAACCTAATGCTTTATGAACGATAGAGTCGGGCGGGATTATTGTGCACACTAGTGAATGAGACTAGAGTTTCGAGAGGCTGGCCATCATAAAGAAGCCAAAGGCTTATCGAGTGGAGACCCTCGCCTATGATAGCGGTCTTAAATTCGCTTTACATGAGAGGGTCAGCAAGGAACTAGAAGCATCTTTGTCACAACTGTTGCCTCTGAGGACCATGAACTGTTGCCCGGACTAATATGAGAACCAAACGCACCCATTGAGGCATGCGCTATGGATCGGGCACATTCTTCTCTGCCACGTGGGGGCACTCAGCGCACTACCATAGTGTATTTTGAGTCAATAAGTTACTAACACTAAAAAAGCGCAGGAGAGTATCAATCTACGGTGCTTTACCCATGGTTAGTGGCAATTTTACTCAGACACCCGAGGACCCATTGTCCCATGTGAGCTAGCTGATTGAGCGTGGCTCTTTGGCGGTGATTGAGTGTCAGTCTTTTCTATCTCGATTCCTTCCGCTGCAGCAAAATCAGCCAGAGCCATTTCAGCGAGTGCGTCTTGCTCATCCTGCTTAAGGTTGATGTCAGTTAGATCCATGCTGTCCTTCGCTACTCGAGCTCGGCCAGCAGCCTTGGTACGTTCCTCTTCGACAATTTCCTCGAGTCGATTGAGATTATCCCCTGAACCTCCAATTTCTGAAATCATGCCTGACGCCATTTCATTGAGCTCAGCCATAGCATTCTTGACTTTCATATCGTCAATTCCTCGGCGAAGCTCTTGAATTTTATCGCGCGCTTCTTTGACCGAAACATCACGAGCCCGAAGAAGCTCTTTATAATGCTTCTCAGCATTCACTAGTTGATCCTTTACCTCGTCGTGAGTGGTATCCACTTTTTTGAGTTTCAGAGCAAAGTCGCCAGCTAACTGACGGTTACCCGCCTTGAGATGTGCTGCAGTCTTTGAACGTAAGTCATTTTCCTCTTTATCGAGTTTCTTAACCTGTGAGATAAGCTTTTCAACCAAACCAGCATGCGTCGCTAGCCCTTGGTTAAATTGCGCAATTTGCTTCCGTAAATTT
>NZ_JBDOPO010000008.1:0-20740 GCF_039830215.1 Rubritalea sp.
TAGGGTGACCAGTTCTTTAAAGGTATTTTGCTAGTCTCTGACTAGATATTTCCGAATTCAGCACTGAAGAACCCATTTTTTCATTACGGGAGTTGTAAGAGCATCTATCTGGCTTCCAGAAATGGACTAAAAATTACGCGACTAAGGCTCCCCATAATGACAGCCAAACTCAATGACAGAGGAATTCAGTGCTGTGAAAACACCGCTGCCAAGTCGGATGCGTGAGCTTGGGATCCAGGCTTGAAGAGCAAATCCACTCAAGCGTAAAACTTCTAAGGTTGATAAAGTTACGTAATACTGTCCTAACAAGCTTGAGGGGCAGTAAGCATAACCTTTGGTGAGACTTAGGCCTCTTATATCAACTACATCAGACTCATGTAAGGCTGACTTAATGTAGCAGCTGTTATGGATCTTTTCTCACGCACGACTATCGGCCGTCAGAACAGCTCAGTAATGCCTGCAGAAATCGTGACTAGGAGCTTAGAGCAAGGAGTCTCAGATGGGGTGCTAGAGTCCACCTAGACAATTGTTCTCTCGGATCGGGGCGGCCATTACAACAGACAAGCGCTCAAGGATCAGCTGGCCGTACTCGGGATGGAGTAATCGATGTTGGCACAAGGCAAATGCTACTATAATGCCAGCTGTGAAAGCTTCTTTAGCTCGCTCAAGCGCGAGCTCATGCCTGATGGCAGCTCTTTTGAAAGCCGTAGGGACGCTTGTCTTGCATTGCTTTGGCACACCGAAGATTCCTACAATACTCGGCGTAAGCTTAGCTTTATCGCCGGTGTGGTTCCTAGAGCTCACTCCAACCTTGCAGATAACTAATAATCAAGACACTTCCAGTTCGAAATTCGTGGGGAAAATCAGTCTACTTCAATCAGGCTACACGCTCCGTGCAGACGTCTAATTTTATTCTTGGCATAAGTCTAGATTCATCCGAAAAATGCCCCATGCAACACCACGTATATTTTTGGATTAAAGATGAACATAAGAATACTGAAACACTAGCTTCGTTTGAGAAGGCGCTCGATGCCGTTTGTGTAGTACCTAACATCGCCTCTGGCGGGTGGGGAAAGTCCGCGGCAACTCCAGAGCGCCCAGTTACTGACAAAAGCTTCGACTACGCTATTTACCTAACATTTGATTCCATTGCCAAGCACGATGCTTATCAGGTGCACCCAGAACATGACGTCTTTGTTGATGGTTACAAACACCTCTGGGAAAGTGTTCGTATCATGGATGTAGAGTAGGATCGAGAGTTGTTGATTTTACCTATTGGCTCAGTTGATACTTCAACTGAGCCAATTTTTTTGCATTCTTAGTAATGCTTGTTAGCGTGTAGGTATGAGCATTAGTACTAGACGTGGCGACGAAGGGACAACCGACTTATTATTTAGTAAACGAGTGCCGAAGACACATCCTCGTGTCCGTTGCTGTGGAGCTGTTGATGAACTCAATGCCCAGCTGGGCGTTGTACGTGCCTCTGAAATTTCCGGTGAGATGTCGGATTGTATTGATGGCATCCAAAAGCGGCTTGTCGGTTTGATGGGGGTCGTAGCCACGCGCGAAGATGATCACCAGCAATATGTCGAAAAGGGTTATCAAGGAATCGAGCTGGATGATGTTCAATGGTTAGATGGAATCGTCGATGAGTTAGAATCCGAGAAAGGGCATCGTTTCCGTGGGTGGTCACGGCCGGGCAAGGCTGGTGCACTCTCAGGCGCTTATCTTGATGTGGCTCGCACCACCAGCCGACGCTCAGAGCTCACCAGCTGGGATATCGAAGACGAGGGGCTAGCTATAGCGCGACAGTTTCTTAATCGTCTATCCGACGTGCTCTGGTTACTTGCCCGAGCTCGCGAGTCTGAGTAGGAATTAGGAATTAGGAATTAGGAATTAGGAATTAGGAATTAGGAATTAGGAATGTGCGGGGTAAATTGTATCGTGTCGGCAATCAAAAATCTTAAATGTACAGTTGTGATAAAATTGGCACCAGTGGTAGGCGAAAAATTATTGAAAGATCGCGAGAAATTTGAAGTATCTAACTTGTGATTAAATTACCAAAAGATTGGATTATTGTTAGCCTTGTAGCGATTCTTGGAATTGGCTGCTTAGTGGCGTCACATAAAATGCAAGAGGAGTACGCACAGCACTCCACAACATCGACTCAGAAAGCTTCTCGCTGAAGCTCTGAGTTGAACTAAACGACCTAAAGAGGATGTCCGGCGATTGATTCAGCCGAACGGCCTCTTTTTTTATTCCTCAACGAAAGGGTCGTCTTCGATAATTTGATTTTGGTAAGCAGTATCGAGACCTGGCGCTTTACCCGTTTTTATTACTTGCTGAATTGAATCCGCTAGTGGGATATTTCCCTGAGGAAAGAATATCCAAGGGTGCTGATCATGGAGTACACGCCAAGTCCGGTGGTCATATTTTAGGCACCAAATACGTGAATTCCCTCGATAGGCATCAACTGAGATGGAAGGGCAGAAATCTCTGGACATCAGATCTACGTCTTCCCCTTTGAGATTGGCAGCCATCAACCAAGTGATGTGTATTTGTTCTCCAATCTTCGTTTTTTCCGTGGGCTTGAGAACTTCCTCAGTATTTATTGTTGCCGTGTAAAGTGCTATAGAAAAGGAAGCGTTTGGTAATGCCTTTTTTGCTTTAGCTAAAGATGTGGCGACAAATTTCCCGTCGTTATCGAAAAATGCACGTTGCTGAATATTTGTTATCTTCCCTGTGACTATGAGACTACTTTCATCTATGGCTGTTTGAATGAGCGCAGAATTTTTGAGTGCACCTCCAGCCAGCGTGAGCTGAGAGGTTAAACTAAGTATAAGAAAAACTAGAGTTTTCATTAGGGTGTGACGGTGACCATCGTTGGAGTCTGCTGGCCGAAATATTTCTTAGCAGCTGCGAGAATATCATCAGTGGTGACTGCTTTGATTTTTGCCGCGATGGTATGGTGGTGTGCTGGACCGAAACCGAGCGCTGTGTCTATTGCGCAGAGGCGTGCCATGCTGCTGTTCGACTGATTGGCGAGCGCCTGACTGGAGAGCCAGGAATTCTTCACTGAGTCCAAAGTTTTGGCATCAATTCCATTGTTAGAAATGTCATCGATGGTTTTGAGCAGTTCGGTGCGTGCTAGCTCTAACTGTTCTGGCGATGTGCCGAGGTAGAAACCAAACAGGCCAGTGTCGTGACCGTGGAACTGAGTGGCGCTACAGTAATAAGCGAGTCCCAATTCTTCGCGGATGCGAGTGAAAAGGGGGCCAGCCATATCGGAGCACCATGCGTGGAGTAGGTCGAGGGCTTGGAGGTCTTCTGAGTGGATAGAGGCTCCGGCAAAGCCAAGAGTGAGAATGGCTTGTTGCTTATCGAGGTTGAGGTTGATTTCCTCTGGATCGCCAAGTGTTTGAGCGGGGGGCGCGATAGGTTCACCGCGACGAATCTGTGAGAGGTGCTTCTCAGCCAACTCGATGGTATGCTCTATGTCGATGTCGCCGAAGATCGAGAGCTTTGTATTCAGAGCTGTGTAGTAACGTGAATGATGAGAACTGAGACTAAGTCGATCCAGATTGCCAATGGATTCTGCTGATCCCAGTGAGTTGACACCGTAGCCTTCACCCGCAAACAAAGTGGAGCGCATGGTGCGGAATGCCAGAGATACAGGGTCCTCGTTTTGTTCTAACAGCGCGTTGAGTTGAGTCTTTTTCTCGAACTCTATAATGTCGCTATTGAAGGATGGGTTCGCATAGCAATCACCAAGAAGTTCCAGAACTGTGCCGAGGTCTTGGCTGAGGCAACTAGCTGAAATTGCTGAAGTGTTGTTGCCTGCACTGGCAGCTAATCCAGCACCTAAGCCCTCTAGCTGATTGGCAATCTCAGCACCAGTACGTGAGGTCGTTCCTTTGGTGAGGAGTGCGCAGAGTAAGGTGGATATGCCTGCTGTGGTTGGAGTCTCACTTGTGAGTCCTGCTATGCATGCTCCTTGGATTGAAACCATTGGGAGACGAGGATTGGCGCTGAGCTGAAGCTCTAAGCCATTGCTTAGAGTGTGGCTGATAATCTCGTTTTGGCTCTTCTGTTTTTTCGTTGCCGCTTCTTTTGCCTTCGTCTCCTCTGGATCGAGTGAAGTGACGGTGAGTTTTGAATGGTCGAGCAAGTAGTGCTCACACACGCGACGGACATCGGCCACGGTTACAGCATCAACTGATTTGATGAAATCCTTGGTGAAGTTAAGGTTGTTTGCTTCGTGCCAATTGCTCGCAAGATCGGAAGCTCTGCCAGAGGCTGTGGTGAGTGTCTTGAACTGGGAAACCAGACACACCCGTTTTGCCTTCTCTAGTTCTTCGTCTAACTGAGATGCACAGAGAAGTTCAATTTCCTTGATGATAGCGGCTTCCAGCTCATCTCTTTGCTCGGTCTGGACTTCAGCACTGACGCTGAATAGGCCGACTGGTTGCTGGGTGATCCACGCCCATGACGCGATGTGTAGGCAGAGTCCTTGCTGCTCGCGGATGCTCTGGTAGAGTCGGGATGAACGGCCACCTCCAAGGATGGTGGAAAGAAGTTCGAGAGCTGCTGCGTCTGGGTGCGTGAGTCCCGGTACTTGCCAAGCCAAAGTGAGTTTGCTGGCTGCTACTGTGAAGTTCTTACGTTCGACCCGTTTGCCTAACTGCGGTGGCTCTACGTCAGGTGTTGCTTGCTGGGTGAAACTGCGGGGGATGCCTCCAACCAGAGAACTGAGTGTAGTAAGGATTTCATCTTGGTCAAAGTCGCCAGAGATAGAAATGAAACAGTTCTCGGTGGTGTAACGCGCCTTGTGGTAATCCACCATGTCGGAGTGGCTGATTTTGTTGAAGAGTTCGAGGTGGCCGATCACGGGCTGGCTGCGACCATCGTTAGCGAGGGCAGTGGAGAAGAGTTGGCGGGACGCTCGGCCATCTGGGTCATCGAGTCCCATATCGATTTCGCGTCGGATCACATCCTTTTCCTTTTCAAATTCATCTTCAGGGAGGAGCGGCTTGAACACCATTTCAGTCACCGCCTTGAGAAAGGTCTCAGCTGAATCCGCTGGTCCATCAATGTAATACACAGTGCGGTCAAAGCTAGTGTAGGCATTCCACTGACCACCGGCGGATTGTACCGTTTGTGAGAGTTCTTCGCCAGTGTAGGATTCTGTGCCTTTAAAAACCATGTGTTCGAGCAAGTGAGAGATGCCGGCTCCCATCCATTTTCCTTCATGTATACTGCCAGTTTGCACCCAAACCTGGGTAGAAATGACTGGTGCGGAGGAATCTGAATCGAGTATGATTTTGAGGCCATTATCGAGCGTGTGAATTGAGGCAGTGGTATCTGGAAACATAAATGAGCGGGTGAAATTATCCTGAGCCCATATACAATGATGTAGAGCGAGATGACGACTTTAAAAAAGAGCTTCTGGATGATTATTCACTCACAATGGGCTTCACGCATTTTTTGTGGTGCAGTGAGCTGTGGCAATTTTCACCAAATTGTAGAGATTTTCTGAGAGAGCTCATGAACTCTGCTCGTGGATGATGCTGACTTACTATGAAAATTGATACACTGAGATACGGACTTTCTTCTGTCGTGGGGCTGCGCTTGTCTTCACAGCGATTTTCACAATCGAACTTTTTCCATGAAGGAACATCGATCAGTAAGTACGTAAGCAACAAGTCTCAGTTGGAGGGAGAGAAGGTGGCTTTGGTTGAGCTCTCATAAACTCACGACTCTAGATGACGGGCGTGTGTTTTCATTCATGCCAACACGCGGAAACCTCGCTGGTGGGGCGCTGTTTTTCGAGGTGTTTAATTTAGAGAAAATGACTGAAAAAAACATCTTATTGGGCTATAACTAAGCTGTTAAGTGGTGTGAACTTAGTTACTTTAGATATGAATTATAGAGTGAAAATGTCACAAGAGTAATGGTGGGAGAAACCTATAAAATGGAGGTCATGTGAGCAGTGGCCACCATGTGATGCAACTCGATTTCACGTCCGCATGGCACAAAATTTAGACCATTCTGCTGAATGGTACAGTGGTAGACCGCTACTTGGTGAAGCGCAGGACGTAGTGAGCTTGTTGCTGGATATTATGTAAGTTCGTTAGGCTGAATCCTTGCGAGGTTTATTTTTTGTGTAGTTAGGGAGGCCGAGTGAGCTGATGGCTGCAACTAAACTGAGAGCTGCAGCAGCCCATAGACAGGCCGGAAGACCAGCTAATAGGTAAACTGAGCCAGAAAGTAATGTGCCTAGCAGGCGACCACAGGCATTGGCCATATAGTAAAAGCCGACATTGAGGGAAACATCATCAGTGTCAGTGTATGCTAGGATGAGGTATGAGTGCAGTGAGGAATTGATCGCAAAAACAAAGCCGAAGACACACAGCCCACCAAGTAATGTGACACTCAGATAAAAGTCACAACTGACGGATAGGGCGATGAGAATGCAAAGGACACTCAGTACAAAAATCCATAACTTAGCCGACTTTACAGCGAGCTCTATGGTCGCGCTTTGGCGCTTTGTTTTTCTGGAGCCTAGAAGCTTGGGAGCGAAGGCTTGAACGAAGCCATAGCCAATTACCCAGAAGGCCATAAATCCGCCAACTCTCCAAAAACTCCAACCTAGAACATCGTGAAGGAAGATAGGGAGTCCAACAACAAACCAGACATCTCTGGACGCGAATAAGAAAGCGCGGGCGAAGGACAGGCGGTTGATCGCGGCACTTTTTGAGAAGAGTTGGCTAAATTTTGTCTTTGTCTTGGATTTACCAAAACTTCCAGTCACGCACAATAAGCTGGTGGCAAAAACTAACACGAGCATTCCAGCTAGAGAAAAGAGCGCTCCATTGAACCCACTGCAATCTAATAGTAGAGTGCCTAAAAAGAAACCCACGCCTTTGAGGGCATTTTTCGAGCCGGTTAGTGCTGCCACCCATTTAAATAGTGTGCTTTCAGCATCTTCTGAGACCACCAGTTTGACGGCACTTTTCGAGCTCATTTTGGTGAGATCCTTAGCCACTCCAGCTAGTGCTTGGACTGTCATAACAAAGGCCACAGTTAGGCCGATAGCCCAAGAGTCACTGACCAATGTCAAAGCGCTTAGCGCCACAATCTGTAGAGTAAGCCCAATGAAGAGTGTGGGTCTGAGTCCAAAACGAGACCCAACCCAGCCACCAACCAAGTTTGTCGCAATTCCTGCGCATTCGTAAAGCAGGAAGAGAAAGGCGAGCTGGACTGGTGAGTAGCCCAATTCATGAAAGTGTAACAACACGATCATGCGCAAAGCTCCATCAGTAAGCATAAATGCCCAGTATGCCAGAGTGACTACGGCATAGGTAGATTTACTGATAGAGTTACTTGGCGACATGATGAGAGTGGTCTTAGGAAATAGATTGGGCCACCTTCAGCACGAGATCCATCAAGCGGTTTGCGTAGCCAACTTCGTTGTCATACCAAACGAAGAGCTTGAGCATGGAGCCGTCGATCACCATGGTGGATGGAGCATCGATAATTCCTGAGCGAGAGTCGTTAGTGTAGTCGGCGGAGACCAATGGCTTGTCTTCGTAACCTAGAATTCCCTTAAGTTCGCCTTCAGCAGCTTCTTTGAGGAGGTTGTTCACTTCTTCAGTCGTTACCTCACGCTTTAGCTCAAACACGCAATCGGTGAGTGAGGCATTGAGCAGGGGAACACGTACAGCATGACCGTTGAGTTTACCTTTGAGTTCAGGGTAAATCATGGTGATGGCAGTTGCAGAGCCAGTGGTGGTTGGGATAAGCGAATTCACCGAAGATCTAGCACGGCGGAGATCACTGTGCGGAGCATCGACAATGACCTGAGTATTGGTGAGGTTGTGCAGAGTGGTGATAGTGCCCCGCTCGATTCCAATTTTTTCATGCACAACCTTGATGGCTGGTGCGATGCAGTTAGTGGTGCAGGAGGCAGCAGTGACAATGCGATGAACCTGCGGGTCGTAGAGATCATCATTGCACCCCATCACAATGTTGAGTGCCTCATCGTCTTTTACTGGAGCGGCGACCACAACTTTTTTGACTCCTTGTGTAAAGTAGGCTTCTAGCTGAGCAACAGTTTTGAATACTCCAGTAGCTTCGATCACGATATCGCAGTCCGACCAATCAGTCTCTTCAATGCTTTTATTGTGCGTGACTGCAATTTTTTGTCCTTCTACTGAGATCGAATCGGCGTCATGGCTGATGTTTCGATCCCAGCGTCCATGAACGGTGTCGAACTCGAGTAAATGCGCGGAAGTTTCAGCAGTCCCGCCGAGTTCGTTGATCTGTACAATAGTGAGTTCTTTGTGGTCGAAGCCTGCCCGAAAGCCGAGTCTCCCCATGCGGCCGAAGCCGTTGATTCCAATTTTCATAGATAGTTTATTTTTATATGTTTAGCAATAATCACTCGAGGTCTTGCACAGTTCTGGTCGCCCTTGGCAGCAATCCTCCGTGAGAAAGTGGATCAAATCTCGCATGCCATCGATTGCTAGGCTGTAGATTATACTTCTGCCCTTGCGTTCGGATTGTATCAGTTCCGCAGAGGCTAGCTCTCTAAGGTGGAATGAGAGCGTGTTGGCTTGAATACCCGTGTGCTCAGCAATCTCACCCGCACTCAATCCTTGATCACCACAGCGGACCAATAGACGAAAAATGCTGAGCCGCGACTCTTGTGAGAGTGCGCTCAAACGGATCACAGCGTTTTTGATGTTCACATTTCGATGGGTATCGAAGTGTTGTGGCTTGGTCAAGTAGGATGTGGGTGACAAAGTTGACACCTTGAGCCGTAACGGTGGTGCCAGTTCTTTCCTATTAAACTCTAGTTCTGGGACTTCATACCATATCAAATACGAAAGCACTCTATAAATCTATGCTGGTTCAGGCGAACATCCATAGGTTATTTACAGATGAAGTCTATTGGGGTAAGTCTGCGAAAGTTGCTGCTGAATAATTCTCCTCTTTTGGGTGCGACGCTTCAGCAGACAAAGCTGTTTTCAAGAATGCTGATATCCGCTTCTGGAGCCGAAATGTTGATGGATTTGACCTGGTTTCTAGAGTTGGATTTTTGCGTTTTTTGAATGTCTTAGTCGATAACTCCAAATCTAAATCAGAATTTACCGACACCCTCGAAGAGTGGGTCGCAGTTTTTTATGCGCATCTGAAGGTCGAACACTCGGAAGATGCTTTTAAAGCAAAAGACGTCGTAAATTCAATGACCTATCGTTGGGAACAAGAAACCTATTACGTCTATCTTACAGGTTCAGCTAAGGCCATAACTACAATATTTCTGTTGAGTACAAAGCTAAAGTGGTCGTAGAAACACCGTCGCACATAGCTGCTGTGAAAGACCGTTATGACGGTATTTACGAACGCGATGTCCATACGCAAGACTAGGAAAATCATGCAAAGGTCGCATCGTTGGCTTTGACCAAGGAAAAGAGACAATTTCAGCACAAACTAAGAAACCCACACTCACTGTGCCTTTAGATAAGCTCAGCGAGCGTGACTTAGTATAGAAAGAAATCAAAGATCTAGTGATTTCTGAAAGAGCTTGGGTCTTGCGATTAAAGAAAAGAAGGCTAAAGCTGAGCGGTGCGGTTGATAGCGTGGTTGGTCTTGTTGTTAAGGTTTATATGAAAGGGGCGCTTCTACTCTAAAAGTACAGCCGTAGAGATCTCGATAAAGATATCCAATCTCATACAAAATAATTTAAATAAAAATACCCGAATGGCTTCAGTGCTGTTCGGGTATTTTATTGTCTTACATTATTAGGAATAGACTCAGCTGATCTTGCGCCACAGCCGAGTAGAGAGTAATACGGATGCGACTCCTAGCCCAAGTGCGAGCCCCCACCACATTCCTTTTGCTTCTAAACCAGCAGTGTGGGCTAAGTAATAGCCGGATGGTATGCCAATTGCCCAATAAGAGATAATTGCCATTTTAGCAGGTATCTGAGTATCGTGTAAGCCGCGTAGCAGGCCAGTAGACGCCACTTGTAGTCCATCCACAATTTGAAACACTCCTGAGACAATGAGCAAGGAGGCAGTAAGTGCTATGATCTCAGGGATCTCGATGAAAAGTGAGGCCACTAGCTTGCCTGCGAAAATGAAAATTGCGGCAGTTGTGCAAGAGCTCAATAGGGTGAGAAACCAACCTGTTTTCACGATGTCTCTCTGGCGTTTGTGGTCACCGTGAACCTCGCCAATCCTTACAGTGAGGGCCATGGAGAGGCCCAAGGGAATCATAAATGCCATGCCTGAAGACTGTAGTGCTATTTGGTGTGATGCGATAGCTTCGGCTCCGAATGCCCCAATGATCAAACCTGCAGCAGCAAATGTACTGACCTCAGCGAGGGTTTGTAGCCCGGCTGGTAAGCCGAGTTTGTTGAGTAAACGAATTTCACTCCAGTCCGGTTTTTTGAACCAATGCGTGGGCGTCCACGGGTGGAGGGACTTGTCGAAACGAAACCAGAGAATCATGGCAATGACGATGACCCATCTCGCTACAAGTGTGGCGACTGCTGCTCCTTCCAGTCCCATTTCTGGGAATCCCCATTGTCCAAAAATGAGTGCGGCATTGAGAAGTATATTGAGAGCCACTCCTCCCATAAAGATCCAAAAGGCTGGCCATGGACGGTCAAGCGCATCCGCATGGTTCTTTAAAAGCAGTGACATGGCACAGGGAATGAGAGAGGCCATAACGATGAGATAATACCCTTCAGATCGAGTTGCCACATCGTCTGGCTGGCCCATCGAATGAAGAAATGGGAACGCTGCGAGGGCTAGTAGGAAGAAGGCTGTGCCTATGATCGCCGCTAGGTAAAATCCATTGCGACAAACACTCCGAGCTTCACTTTGGTTCTTCTGGCCACGAGCCGTGGATGTGCGGATAGAAATGCAGGTCAGAATCCCAATGGCAAAGACGAAAGGGATAATAAACAGGCTGTTAGCGAAGGACAGAGCAGCGAGATCGAGAACCCCCACTTTACCCACCATGATGGTATCAAAAACCCCCAATAACATCTGACCTAGCTGGCCGATGACTAGGGGAATAGCTAAGGCTATGATGCTTTTTATTTCACGGACCGTCATAGAAGATAGACGCAGCATAGCACCTATCTCCAGATAGCAAACTAATAGCCAAGAGAATTTTCTAACGACTCAAGAAAATGAGAGTGATCACGGAGGTGAGAGGAGTAGATTGCGCTACCATCTTGAGGGAGAGTAGTCCCAGCTGAAGGAGCACAAAAGGTATCGACGAGGGTGTTATAGCTAGCCCCTTCAGAACGTGCCGCTAGAATTGCTGCCCCAAGTCCGACGGAGCTTGAGACCTCAAGACGCTTTACAGGAGCTTGGAAAATGTCTGCTACAGTTTGGGCAATAGCTTGGTTTTTTGAGGCTCCACCAGTGAGTAAGATCTCGTTGATTTCGAGCTGCATCCATTCTGATTGTAGCTTCATATTGCTGAACTGGCCTTCGAGTAGAGCTCTAAGAGTTGTAGCTACTGGTTCATCCTGTGGATCCCATTCGTTTGTCTTGAACCCAGCTTGCTGCAGGCGTGGTGTGATCTCAGAAGTGAAGAGTGGGACCGCGAGTTTTCCTTGGTTTCCCAGTGGCTTACTAGTCAGAGCTAGCTCTTCAAATTGCTCCCAACTTAGATTAAATTGTTGTTTGAGCGATTCTCTCGCAAGTGATCCGTTAGCAAAACAAATCAAGCTCATGTAGCCCTTTATAGGATTGCCAAAGACGTGGCCGAATCCATTGGGGTCGGTTTTTGATTCTGGCATTGCTGCGAAGAGAGTATCACTAGTACCTAAACTAATGACTACTTTCCCAGCTGTAGCAGCACCCATACCTACTAAGCTAGCAGGATTGTCACCAGTCCAGCTTAGGGCATCACAGTTTGGGCAAAAACCATACTTATTGACGAAGTAACCAGAAATTTTTGAAATGTAGCTGCCGGAGTTCTTGAGCTCAGGGAGCTTGTTAGATAGTTCCGGTGCGGTGGCTTCCAGCATTTCGCTGTTCCACTCATTGGTCCGAATGTCCATCAAGTTCATACCTGCTCCATCACCAAAATCGATTGGGGCGCTAGATCCAGCAATGATTGAAGCGAGAAACGAACTATTGAGATGGATCGTGGTTGTTTGCGAATAAGCTTCGGGTGATTGTTTGTAGAATTTGCGTATCTGTGGTCCAGTGAAGCGTTGAGTCGCCACTGAACCCGTGAGTTCACTCACTTTTTTGTTAGGGTAAACAGAGTTAGATATTTCGACACATTCTTCAGCGGTCGAGTTGTCCATCCAAATCGGCGACTGTGCGCGTGAGAGCGTGGAGGCAAATTGTTCGCTCAACGAACGTGTGGCGTCGAGTTTCCTAAGCACACTTTCAAACCGGGAGTTTAAGTAGACACTGGCATGTTGCTGGCCAGCTCCACAAATAGCCCGAACTTTAGCGAGGTCTAGACCTTTGTCACAAAGTCGTTGTAAAACTAGGTCTAGCGCATCTAACCACATCAAGGGGGAAGCTGTGACAACTCCCTTTCCTGGGCTAATGAAGCCATTGGCTGATCCATATTCTGGAAATTCAGCGCCAAAGTTGACGCTCTCCTCCGCTATGATTTCACCTTGAGCTGTATCTATCAGTATGGCTGACAGACTCTGAGTTGATGCATCTAGACCTAGGTACATTATGTTGTTTAAACGATGTAGTCGTTAAGAAGGTTCTCAAGCATCTCCTGTCGGCCACTGGCGACCACTGGTGCAGAAATGCTATGGGCGAAGGCATCGAGGCTATCGAGGCTTGTTTTACCTGCCTCGATATCTGCTCCAATTCCGCTGTCGAATGACGCGTAGCGCTGAGAAATGAGTTCGTCAAAGCGGCCATCGGCCACGATTTTAGAAGCAATCTTAAGGCCTCGAGCAAAGGTGTCCATTCCGCCAACGTGGGCGTGGAAGAGGTCTTCTAGTTCGTGGGACTCGCGGCGACGTTTCGCGTCAAAGTTGAGTCCACCGGTGGTGAAACCTCCCATTTTTAAGATGCGAACCATCACGTGAGTGGCCATGTAGATATCTGTTGGAAATTGGTCAGTGTCCCAGCCTATGAGTTCGTCTCCTTGGTTTGCATCGATTGATCCTAGGGCGTTAGCACCGAGAGCCACATCCATTTCGTGCTGCATGCTATGACCTGCTAGAGTGGCGTGGTTAGTCTCCAGATTAAGTTTAAAGTGATCGAGCAGATTGTACTCGCGGAGGAAGTTGAGACAGGCTGCTGAGTCGGAATCGTATTGGTGCGTCGATGGTTCCATCGGCTTTGGCTCGATGTAGAACTGGCCTTTGAATCCAATTTTCTTAGCATGATCGACAGCCATGTGGAAGAAGGCTGCTAGGTGGTCAAGTTCGCGCTTCATGTCTGTGTTGAGAAGGGTGGCGTACCCTTCACGGCCTCCCCAGAATGTGTAGCCTTCGCCGCCTAATCTGTGAGTTTGTTCAAGTGCGTGTTTCACGTTGGAGGCTGCATAGGCATAGACATTTGCGTCTGGGCTAGTGGCTGCCCCTTGTGAGTAACGTGGGTGGCTGAATAGACAGGATGTTCCCCATAGTAGCTTCTTACCAGTGGCTTTTTGCTGAACCTCGAGGGCGTCGCACACTGCTGCAAGGTTGGCGTGTGTTTCAGCCAAGGTTTTGCCTTCTGGTGCGATGTCGCGGTCGTGCCAGCAATAGTAATCAATACCAATTTTATCGAGAAATTCAAAGAAGACTGGGACGCGCTTCAGAGCGTTGTCCAAACTTTCTGATCCATCATCCCAAGGCATGAGCGCAGTTCCAGCTCCGAAAGGGTCGGATAGGTCGTTGCGCATCACATGCCAGTATGGGGCGGCAAAGCGCAGGTGCTCACGCATGGTTTTACCCATGATGATTTCTTCTGGATTGTAATGGCGGAATGCGAAGGGGTTGGTGGTGCCTTTGCCTTCGAATTGGATTTTTGGTATGTGGCTGAAATAATCTGACATGATTCGTATTTGGTTGATTCCCTTATAGGGGAGATGTGCCCATTTGTCTCCGTTGTTTGCGTAGTCTTTCGGATGATTTGCGTAATTTTCTTTTATCGAGTGTGTACATAGCATAAATCTCAGATGTGAAAGACCTCTACCGTATCGGCCTACTGATGGAAAAAAGCATTGGTTTCAATCGCAATGTGATTGAAGGCATTTATGCGCACAGCCAGCGTCGAAAAAATTGGATTTTCTACGATGCAGCACCAACCTTGGAAGGGATCGAAGCTCTTGCCCAATGGCAGGTAGACGGAGTGATTGGGCACTTTTTTGATGAAGAATTACTGGGCAGAGTTCTCGAGCTAGATATTCCTCAGGTGAACACTACTGATTCCTTGTTAGGTTTGACTGGAGCGCTTTCGGATGTGAATCACCAAGCAGTGGGCCGCATGGCTGGAGAGTATTTTCTTGGCTTGGGTTTCAAGAATTTTGGCTATGTAGGAAATGGAGTGCTGCAGTATTCGAAGCAACGGTTGAGTGGATATAAGGAAGCTTTAGGTTCTGAGAATGTGGTGGATTGTTGCTTAGTCGCTTATCTTCCTCAGATTGCCAGCGCGGCTGATTCGCATCAGGTACGTGAGACGATGAAGCAGTGGGTGAGACAGATAAAAAAGCCTGCTGCAGTTTTTTGTTCTAATGATATTCCTGCTAGAGATTTGGCTGATGTTTGCCTTGAGTTAGATGTGAGTGTTCCTAATGAAGTCGCTATTCTTGGAGTTGATAATGACTTCGTGGAATGTCGACTCTCGAGACCCCCGCTCTCAAGTATTGAAATTCCTGCAGCGAAAGTAGGTTATGCGGCTGCTGAGATGTTGGCAGACATGTTGGGGGAACGTAAACTCAGACATGAAGGCCATTTCTCGCCAGATCCAATCCGTGTTGTCGAGCGTGGTTCGACCTCTATGAATGCTGTGATAGATCCACATGTTCGAGTGGTGTTAGAATATGTAGATGCGCACTTAACGACTGTGAGCGACGTGGCTGAACTGGTGGGTCAAGTCCCACTAAGTAGGCGTAATCTGGAACTGCGGGTCCAATCGAGCATTGGAATGAGTTTGTGGAGTATGGTGCTCTATAAACGCGTTGACCGAGCTAGAGCATTACTCGGCGAGAAAGATGCCTCAGTGGGAGAAGTGTCGGAGCGCTGTGGATTCGCCAGCGTGAGACGCTTTTCCGAAGCATTTAAGAAATGGACTGGAGTAAGCCCAAGAGACTTTAAAAATAACGCGCGAGGAGTGCTTTAACTAGAGTCCCAATGAAGCCAAACTACGTGTGGGGTACTTGCTCCATGATGCGGACTGGTGATCCTTGAGGGGCGTAGGCCAACTTAGATGTTGAGAGTAGAGCTTTATCTAATCCTTCAGTGTCAGTGAAAACTTTATCGAGTGTGGACCAGACAATATTGATAGTTTGGCGGTGGATTGCATTGTCCTTGATTAGAATGATTTCATCTTTGCCGTAGATCGCTGAACGTGGGATGGCGACGACATTATTAAGCGTGTTCGCTTGGATAGTCGCGGTGACAGGCTGATTCATCCGCAGTGGGTGACCACCAGATTTACTCGCACGCCCAAATGGGTCTTCTACCCGAGCTATGACGAAGAGTTCACGGGAATTCGGATCTAACTCACCTTCGATACGGACAATTTTTGCCGGCCATTTGCGGTCGTCATAAGCATGCAGGGCATCTTCAAGTACCACAGGAATGTGCTCAAACTCGATTTCATCAATGTCAATTTTCCCTAGCTGACGCGTCGAGAGTGGAAGTCTCACTTCGGCGTAGGATGTAGCGTAGAGTTCTCCTAGCTTAGTACCTGATCCAACTGATTGTCCTAGCCCGATGTTGCGTGAGCGGACTCGCCCGTCGTAGGGTGCCCTAATTTTTGTGCGTGCTAGATTTCTCTGGGCTTTTTCTAAGGCGGCTTGTTGGGCTGCAAGGTTGGCTTCAGCCTCTTTGAGTTGCGGTTTTCTGAGTACTAGTGCGTTGGGTTCTTCATCGAAACCAATATCTCGCCAATTTCTGAGAGCTTGGGCTGCGCGCGCATTTTCCTGGGCTAGCGCCGCCTCAGCACGGGCTAAGGCTGCGGTGGCAGAGGATATCTGCGATTGGAAATCACTTTGGTCTAACTCAACAAGCACTTCACCTTTTTCTACAAAAGATCCATTTTCGAAATTGGCAGCAATTTTAGAGACGACTCCATTGACCTGTGGGTTGAGGGGGGTGATGGCGGGTGGTTTGACTATCCCGTGGGAAGTGAGCTCGATCTGGAAATTCTCGGACGCGAGCTCGATGACGTGAGTTTGCTGAGCATTCGCGAGGGCTTTAGCTTTGCGCTCGGCCTTAGTTCGCTTCACTGGTGCTTTATCCTCACTTTCGTCCTTTGACGTAGAAAAGTAGTTCCAGCCCCACACGCCAATAGCGAGGATGAGGATTGCTGGAATTATTCTGATGCTCTTCATTTTTGTCATTACTGTAGATGTATTCAACGGGAGCGGAAGTGCATATATTTCAGAGGATGCCAGAAAATCTTCACAAGCCTAGTCAAGGGGATGAGAGAAGAACGTGGGGACTTATTCCACAAAAGCTATAATTATGTAAGCTTATTGCTCCTTTTGCCTGCTTTTAGCATTGCGGGGGTGTTGGACTTCGGATTAGCTCTTTAGTGTGCGACTCGACCGCTAGTATTTATATGACGACATCTGATATTCAATTTCCAGAGGCTAATGAGCTGACAAAGCACTTGTTCTCGGCTCTTAAGAGACACCCCAAGCGTATCGTTTTCACTGAAGGTGAAGATGAACGTGTGATCCGTGCATCAGCCCAGTTAGTGAAAATGAAAATCATCGTCCCTATCCTGTTAGGTGATAAGAATAGAATACGTGCTTTGGCTGTCCAGTTGGGGGTCTCGTTGAAAAGTGTCAATGTCATGGATCCTAACCTGGCGAGTGATCTCAATTTATTTTGTAAGCGCTTAGAGCGAGTTGAACGTTACCGTGGTAGAGTGGTAGCCGATGCACGAGGAATGATGGCACGTCCGCATAACTTTGCAGCGATGATGCTACAGTACGGGCAAGCGGATGGGATGGTATCGGGTAATAAGGCCAACCCGGCTTCGATTTACCGTTCTCTAATACATTTTATTAAAAAAGATCCTAATGCTCCAAAGCTTTTTAGTGTGGTGGCAATGGTAGCCCCTCATCTCAAGAGCTTCGGAAGTGAAGGCATGCTCTTCCTCACCGACTGCGGTGTGAACCCAGTGCCCACCGTCGAGGATTTAGCGGGGTTTGCGGTTGAGACCGGCAAGCTGGCCGAACACTTTATGGGCCAAACTCCTCGAGTCGCAATGTTGAGCCATTCCACGCATGGTTCCATGCCGACTGATTCTTCAAAACGTGTCGCAGCAGCTGCTATTTTAGCGCGCGATAAAGCAAGCAAGCAAAGATTGAATATGACCATTGATGGTGAAATTCAGGCTGATGTGGCTCTCGACCTCTTAGCTGCTGAAGTTAAGGTGAAAGACAAACGCGGAGAGAAAAGTGCCGATGTTTTGGTGTTTCCAAATCTAGACTCAGCTCACATCTCCTTTAAGTTGTTAGAACACGTCGCGGGAGCACAAGTCTACGGTCATTTGCTCTGCGGCCTAACTAGACCGGCTGCTCAGGTTCCTAAAACTGTGAGTGTCGAAAGCCTCATTGGTACGGCTGCACTCGTCGGTGTTGAGGCTATAAAATTCCGTGAGATTTACCCTGAAGGCGAACTAGCGTAGTAATGATTATTCGCATTCTAAGAGTGCTGTTAGCATTGGTGTTCCTTGTTTCAGGTGGAATGAAAGTGTTTGACGCTCAGTCATTCGTGGAGAATGTTGCAAACTTCCAAATCTCACCCTTTGATTCAGCTCCCTATGATATGTGGCTGGCATACTTTCTGCCGCCGTTAGAGGTGTTGGTCGGAATCTGCTTACTCACCACCTTTTGGATGCGCGGAGCCTTGGTTCTCAGCTTGGGTATGATTTTGGCCTTTTTAGTTGGAATTTGTTCGGTCTGGTCGAGAGGCCTCAATATCGACTGCGGTTGCACGGGGGGTAGCGTGTCACTTGGTGGTTATTCGACACATATGACAGTTCTTTCTGTGATGTTATGCGTTGCAGTTTATCTAACAATCGATGTGCTTTTTCCGACTAAACCAGCGGAGGATGAAGTCTGAGGAGCTGGAGTTAGGTTATTATTGGTTTTCCATGCAATACTCTTGATCGTCGGCGTTGAGAAACTAGTCTGCTGCCACTACCCCTAAAGTATTTATGGAGATTGAGATTTGGAAGGCGATTGTTGTCGGAATAGTACAAGGTCTGGCAGAGTTTTTGCCAGTCTCATCAAGTGGGCACATTGTGTTGACCCAGTATTTGTTAGGAATTCGGGTTGAGGGAGCATTGCATCAACCGGATCTATCATTTGAAATCATTCTCCACCTCGGAACCTTGGTCAGCGTTTTGTTGTTTTTTAGAAAGAGTTTATGGAAGTTGGTGCAGTCACTCTACACCAAGGATATGGCTGAGGAGAGAATGAAGACTTTCTTACTTGGACTAGCGATAGTGCCAGCTGTGATAGCAGCACTTCTCTTCAAAGACCTTTTTGATGCTGCACCAGGAAATCCTGTATTGGTATCAGGTTTGCTCATTGTCACTGGCATGGTGTTATTTGTCCCCCGATTCGTCAAAGGTGGACAGGGGTTGGTGGGTTTTAAAGGAGCTTTGGCGATGGGAGTTGGCCAAGCGTTTGCTATTTTACCTGGAATATCCCGCTCAGGTTCCACCATTGCTGCAGGTCTCGTGAGTGGTGTGAAAGCGGAAAAAGCCGCAGAGTTCTCTTTTCTCATGTCGATCCCGGCAATTGCAGGAGGATTCGTTCTGACGATGAAGGAGCAAATGGAAGAGACCGGTTCGCTTTCCTCAGCATTCAAAGCATGCTCTAACGCTCCGTATATTGCTGGAGCTATAGCGGCAGGAGTTGTTGGCTTATTAGCTATTTACCTGGTAATGGGCGCTGTAAAGAAAGGCAAACTCGAGTACTTTTCCTATTATTGCTTTGCGGCAGGGATTAGTGGTATGCTCTATTTTTCACTCACATAATTTATGCTCACTCGCTACTTAGTCATTATTTGCTCTGTCATGTATATCATGATTTCGTCCTTGATGGGCGGCGTTACTGTGGAACTTGCTGACGGCTTTGATTTTCCAGTCGGTAAACCCAATGCTGATGGCTATTACAAGGCGCGGGGATTACGTTTACGTAGCCCAGTGCATTTTGGTGAAGACTGGAATGGCAAGGGGGGAGGAGACTCCGACCTACATGACCCTATTTATGCTTGTGGTAATGGAGTAGTGACCTTTGCCTACGATATTCGTTCAGGGTGGGGACGTGTGATTATCATCCGCCACGCATACCGTGATCCGAAATCCAGTCAAATTAAGTTCGTGGATTCACTCTATGGGCACAACCGTAAAATGCTCGTCAAGGTGGGAGATCAAGTGAAACGTGGCCAGCAGATTGCCACTATGGGAAATAACCGGGGAATGTATATGGCTCACTTGCATTTTGAAATTCGGCATAACCTTAAGATTGGCATGCACAGAAATAGTGTGGACCGAAATTTAACTAATTGGGCCGATCCAACAGCATTTATTAAGAAGTACAGAAAACTCAAGGCGGAATCTAAAAAGCAATCGGTTCCGACGAAAACCTACCCCGAATATAAAGGGTTTAAGGGACTCTAAATAGAATGGCAAAGAAAGCAAAATCTAAGAGCTTGGTGTCAGTTGTTGTTTTCATCGCTTTTCTTACGTGGCTCTATCTAAATGATAGTGGGCCTGATGACACGAAAGTAGCGGGCGGCAAGACCGACGTGTCTGAGCTTAAAGTCACGGGTACATACGAAATGCTAGATGGTTGTACATTCTCTGAGAATAGGCGCAACGATGCCGATAGTTTTTTTGTGAATCACCCAGAAGGGAAAACCGAGTTCCGCCTCTATTACGTCGATGCTCCTGAAAGCAGATACCGTGAGTACGCTAATGGTGACACCAACGGGAAGAGGATCAGTGCGCAGGGGAAATACTTTGGTGGGCTTGACCGTGAGGCAACTACGGAGCTCGGCAGCAAAGGGAAACGTTTTGTGGCCGACTTGCTAGCCAGTAAACCATTCAAAGTGGTCACTAGGTGGGAAAATGTTTACAGCCCAGAGAGGAAATATGCATTCGTGATAGTTGAGAGCGATGGCAAACAAGTCTTTCTGCACGAGCTTTTGACCGAAAAAGGATACGCACGAATTCACACCAAGCCCGCAACCATGCCCAATGGTGGGGGGATTAAGCAGCAACTTAAAAAACTCAAAGCTTTGGAGACAACGGCAAAAAATGCTAAGCTAGGGGGGTGGCAATAAGTATATCGGGTTGACCTTGGCGCAAATGCAGCTTTAGTTCTCCGCATGCTCGCTAAGCGAATTATACCTTGTTTGGATGTGACCAATGGTCGCGTGGTCAAAGGAACCAATTTTGTTGACCTTCGTGATGCTGGAGATCCAGTAGAATGCGCGATAGCATACAATGAACAAGAAGCCGACGAACTCGTATTCCTCGATATCACAGCCTCCGTAGAT
>NZ_JBDOPO010000069.1:0-4678 GCF_039830215.1 Rubritalea sp.
CTGCCGCGAGAAAACTCGATTGGCGTGGTTGGAGCCTTACTTTCTTTCTTCGTCCTCAGAGTTTTTGGTGCAGCGGGCTATCTTTTGCCGATCGGTATGGTCTGGCTGGGTATAGCTTATGGTTTCATGGGGGCAAAATTCTCAAAGCGCACTGTGGTAGGGCTTTTCTGTTTTGTGCTGGCTGGAGCATGTCTGCTTAATATTGCAGAGGTCCTTACCGAGTGGGCCACGAGAAATCTGATTTTCGAGCCAGGTGGTTTTGCTGGGTACTGGTTAGGGACTAATGTTCTAGAGGCTCTTCTAAACAAGACTGGAGCCATCATCCTGCTGCTGATGCTCTACATGATCGGGATGATCATGCTCACTGGGCTGAACCCGATCCAGTTCAGTAAGGTGTGCTGGGCGAATTTCAAGGAATGGAGAATAAAGCGTGCTAACGATAAAGAACGCCTTGCTGAGAAAGAAGGGAAGCGGTTAGCTCGCGAGGCCGAACGACAAGCCCGACAGTCGGAGCGGGATAATGCTAAGGCGGCAACAAAAGAGAAAGCTCAGGAAGAGAAAGATCGAGTAAAAGAAGTTAAAGCGAAAAAAGCTGCAGAAGCTAAACAGAAAAAAGCGGAGGATGATAAGAAGAATCCTCAAGTAGAGATGGAGCTCAAAGAGATTCCAAAACCGCAAATCATAGATTCTAGTCAGCGTAGAAACAACAAGCGCGAACCTGGAGCTAAACCTTTCGAGAGAAACAAGAAGCCAAATGCAATATCACTGTCTACTGATGGCTTTGAAAATTATGAAACACCAGGCTTCGATCTCTTAGCGTTCGATGACTCCGAGCCAGATGACGAGGGGGTGGATCAAGGGGAACTTCTGAGTATACAGAAGACTATTGTTGATACTTTAAAGGCATTTGGTGTCGAGGTTTCAGCTGGTGATATCACCCGTGGACCAACAATCACACGCTATGAGGTATACCCAAGCTTAGGTTTGCGCGTCAGTCGAATCACTCAATTAGAAGCCGATCTTGCGCGTGCAACCAAGGCAGAACGTATCAATATCCTGGCTCCCATTCCGGGTAAGGACACAGTCGGAATTGAAATTGCCAACGACAACAAAGTCGCTGTGCCTCTTCGCGAATTGCTCCAAGACGAAGCATTCACCTCGGCGAAGAAGAAAATTCCTTTAGCGCTCGGTAAAGATGTCTATGGAAACACCGTCATCGGTGACCTTGCCGCAATGCCTCACTTGCTTGTTGCTGGAGCTACAGGTGCGGGTAAATCGGTGTGTATTAACTCGATCATTGCGAGTATTCTTTTTAAGTTCAGTCCGGACGAACTGCGCTTCATCATGGTTGACCCAAAGGTGGTAGAAATGCAGATCTACGGAGACCTGCCTCACTTGGTTGTGCCTGTAGTCACAGACCCAAATAAGGTGGTTGCGGCTCTCCGCTGGGTAGTGAACGAAATGGAAAAACGCTATAGACTATTTGCTAAGTGTGGTGTTCGAAATTTTGACGGATACAATGACCGTCCACGGCCAGAGAAAGAAGAGCCTGAAGTTGTCGAACCAGAAGTCGTCGATGACACCCTTGAAGAAGAGCCTGATCCAGAAGCTATCGAGTCCATTGCTCGAGCTCTAGAGGACGGCGAACTGGGGCCAATCGGTGGTGGTGATGACGATGAGTTAGATTTGGAAGATGAGGAAACTGAAATGCCAGATCGCTTCCCGTACATCGTTGTCATTATTGATGAGCTTGCAGATTTGATGCAGACTGCTCCGGCTGATGTGGAGCAGAATATCGCACGCATCGCTCAGAAGGCTCGAGCCGCTGGTATCCACCTCATTATTGCGACTCAGACTCCACGTGCTGATGTTGTCACTGGTATTATCAAGGCGAACATCCCTAGCCGCATAGCATTCCAGGTTTCTTCTGCGCTCGATTCCCGAGTCATTCTCGACACCAAAGGCGCCGACAAATTGGTAGGTAAAGGTGATATGCTCTACTTGCCACCAGGCTCGGCTAAACTCGAGCGCGCCCAAGGCGCTTTCGTTTCTGACGAAGAAGTCGAAGCGATTGTCGAGCACTGTGCAGCACAAGCTGAGCAGGTCTTTGAACCGTCCATTCAAGAAAGTATCGAAAAAGGTGGCTCCAGTGACAGTGGCGACGGCAACGACGTGACTGATGCCGATGAGGAGTGCTTGCTTAAGTGTATTGAAGTTATCACCACTGAGCAAAAGGCTAGTACTTCTCTTCTCCAGCGTCGCCTGCGCCTAGGCTACACTCGTGCCGCTCGGATGATGGATATCCTCGAAGAGCGTGGCATGATCGGACCTGCTGATGGAGCAAAAGCCCGCGAGGTTCATATTTAAAAGCGCTTCTGGAGTCTAGCATAATAGCATCCTGCTCTGCGATGTTGTTTTTAGTACCAGCCTTTCTCTCTAAATCACTTAAGTTCTGTGTGCTGCGTTGCTGGAGATTGTGAATAATTTCTGAATAAAGCTTGCCTTTTTTCGTGGGTGGGCGCATAGGTCGCGTTCTCAGAGGTGGATTACCCACCTTGGCCGCCATTGATTTCTGTTGAATAGGTATGAATCAGATGCGGCTTTGAGCAGCAACTATAACTGATTATGACAGACGTAAAATTTACGGACTTGGGATTATCCAAGCCCCTTCTTGATGCGGTGCACGGCCTCGGCTACGAAGCACCATCGAACATTCAGGCTCTAGCCATTCCAAAAATCCTCGGAGGGCACGACATCGTCGGACTCTCTGAAACTGGTTCTGGTAAGACAGCTGCTTTCGTACTTCCTGCCTTGGAGATGATTGACTCAGATGTCTCTCGTCCACAGGTTCTCGTTCTTTCCCCAACTCGCGAACTCTGTGTGCAGATTAGCGAAGAAGTTGCTAGACTCGGTAGCAACCTTCCTAGGATAAATTCTACTCCAGTCTACGGTGGTGCACCTATCGACCGTCAGATCCGCGGCCTCCGAGGAGCCCAGATGGTAGTGGGCACACCTGGTCGTCTCATGGACCACCTTCGCCGTAAGACACTCCGTACTGATGACCTTAAACTCATCATCCTCGACGAAGCTGACCGCATGCTCGACATGGGGTTCCGCGATGACATGGAGGAAATCCTTAGCCAAGTGCAAGGTGACTACCAGATCCTCTTCTTCTCAGCGACAATGAACCGCAACGTGGAGCGTCTCATCGGTAAGTTCGGTAAGAACCCTCAGAAGGTCGAAGTTGCTAAGAAGGCTCTCACCGTGGACCGTATCGCACAGTCCTACTACGAAGTACGCAACCGCTCTAAGGTTGAAGTCCTTTCCCGTATCCTCGACATGGAAGCATTCCGCCTTGCAGTTGTTTTCTGTAACACTAAGCGTGCAGTGGACGAAGCCACAGAGGCTCTTCTTGCTCGTGGGTTCACAGCGGACCGTCTCCACGGTGACATCACCCAGCAAATGCGTGAGCGTGTTCTCAACCGTTTCCGTGAGGGCAAGGTTGAGCTCCTCATCGCTACTGACGTGGCAGCTCGTGGACTCGACATCGATGAAGTTGATATCGTTGTAAACTACGACCTACCACAGGACCCTGAAGACTATGTGCACCGTATTGGGCGTACCGGTCGTGCTGGCCGTTCAGGTCGCGCAGTGTCCTTCGTATTCGGACGTGACGTTTACCGTCTTCAGAATGTTGAGCGTTACACTCGTTGTAAGATCACTCGTGAGAAGGTTCCTTCTCAGGAGGAAGTGGAAGGCAAGCGTGCTGATGTTCTTTTCGAGAGCGTTAAAGACAAGCTCGAAGCTCAGACCAAGGGAGCACCATTTGTGAACTACGTAGATCGTCTCCTCGAGCAAGGTTACGCAGCTACTGACATCGCAGGAACGCTCTTCGGAATGATCCGCGAGACTGTCGGCCGAGAAGGTGAAGCAATTCAAGAAGACCGCCCAGACAATGGCCGCGGCCGTGATTTTGATCGCAATGAGCGAGGTGGACGCGGACGTGATCGTGATCGTGGTGGTCGTGATGACCGCCGTGGACGTGTTCGTGGTGACCGTTTTGAAAGAGGCGGAGACCGTGGTGAGCGTGGAAACTTTGACCGTGAGTCACGCCGCAACGAAGTAGCAGCTGGAATGAAGCAGGTCTTCATCGGCGCAGGTGGTGTTCTCGGAGTTGCTCCAGGTGAACTCGCTGGCATGATCTACTCAGAAGCAAACATCGCAAGTGGCAGCCTTGGTAAGATCCGCATCTTCCCTAAGCACTCACTCGTTCAGGTGAAAGAGGGAGACGAACACAAAGTAATCGACGCACTCAAAGGACAAAAGCTTCGCGGCAAGGCATTCCCATGTCGCCTCGACCGCGACCTTTAAGCTCCTGTCTTACATTAAATTTTCAAAGGGCGTCCTCGTAAATGAGAGCGCCCTTTTTGTTTCATCGAAGAATCGACCTCTACCTCGAAAAAATACGAAAGTAGCTAAAGTTACTAGGATGATGAATTCCTTTTTCCACGAATCACGTTCATCTCACGGATGAAGGTGTCAACCGAGAGTGCCAAGCCCCAGCTTGGTATCAAGGGAGCAATGCATCAGGAAAGTGACACCTCTGTCCTAGCATGTACCGCTATATAGCGGGGTTATTCATCCCTAATCCTTACATTAAGCGCAGCGACTACTCCAT
>NZ_JBDOPO010000120.1:0-4661 GCF_039830215.1 Rubritalea sp.
AGGTGAGGTTAAAGGAGGCTTGAATCCTGATTTCACAAACTCACCAAGTTGAAAGGCGCTTGAAATCCCAGTCTACAAATGAAATGCGCAGACTTCAGAAATCACCAGCGAGAGCTAGAAAGTATTTACACGGTTCAAGCACCAAATATGTAGAACGTGACAACGCGAATAGTATTCTACTATCAATTCATGTATAGCTGCTGTAGGCGCTCTGCTATTTTTTGTGGGGAAGTTGGTAAAACGGCAGGAGAATCAGGATGATGTTCTTTGACGTTAAGTGCAGACTAACTCCCCTGTGATAGGAGATAATGCGCCAGATGTCGCAGCGATTTGGAATACTGTAGAATTTCTAAAAACAATGCGCAGATTGGAGCCTTCGCTCCGAATTTATCTGTCACGGGATTGGCTCTACCAGCGATTTCTGATCCATCTGACACATCTTTTCTCGGCCTGGTCAACTTGTGCTGATTTTACTCCGTCGTAAGTAATTCAATCCCCCTGAATCATATTCCCCTTGGACGAAAACCGCTGGAGGTGGATTTTTTGATAAGGTCGTCTGGTTCTCTATCTATGACTTGAAGCCAGCAGATTTGGGCGCACAGTTTTTTGTGTGCTGGATTGGTGATGCGGGTGGCCTGTTGGTGTGTGATTCACTGGCTCCTCCAAATTACAATAGAGGAAAGGTTTTGTAGTCGACCAAATAGAGTTTGTCGCTAACTGTGGACGCAATTATGAAATCAAGCCAAATAAAGTCCATCGCAGCCGTCGTCGTACTCGTCATAGCAGTCATCACAGGTACATCATGCTTCACGACTGTGGAAGGTGGTCATAAGGGGGTAGCTATCACATTCGGTAACATCTCTGATCAGGAATTAGATGAAGGATTCCATTTTAAAGCACCGTGGACTAAAGTCATTTCTATCGACTGTAAGAACCAGGCCGAGAGCGATTCATTTAAAGATGTCACCCTCAAGGCACGAGACCAACTCACATCACGCGTAGACATCACAGTGAACTGGAGAGTGGATGGTAATTTTGCAGCAGAAGCATACAGAGAAACGGGTGGTCTAGAAGGGCTCCGTGACAAGTACCTGATCCCAAAGACGCGCAGTCTCATTCGTGAAGAAGGAAAAAGTGTGGAGCGTTCTGAGGACTTCTTCAGCTCCGACGTACAAATTGCGCTTCAGGATGGGATCTTGACCAAACTCAAAGAAACTCTATCGGATAAAGGTATCATCATCGAAGCTGTCTTGTTCCGTAATATCGAGCTCCCGCCATCGATTGAGCGCGGCATCAACGCCAAAAAGGAGATGCAGCAAGAAGCCGAGCGCGCTGAAGCCACATTGCTCAAGTTTGAGACAGATCAAAAACAAAAGGTTGCCCAGGCAAAAGCCGAGTTAGAAGCTGCGAAGACTGAGCAAGAACGCAGGATGGTACAGGCCGATGCTAAGGCGTATGAAATTGAAGCCGAAGCAAAAGCGAAGGCTCGCTCTATTGAGTTAGAAGGACAAGCGCGTGCGAAAGCTATCGCACTGGAAGGGGAGGCTCTCAGAGATAACCCGAACCTCGTGGATCTCCGAAAAGCGGAAAAGTGGGATGGCAAGTTGCCAACTACAATGTTCGGCGCTGGGCAAGATGTGATGATAGATCTCTCTAAAACCCCTAAAAAGTAGAGGCCAGTTAGACATGGCCCCCACAGCGTAGTTACTATCATCGGTCAATGAGAGAGAATTGAAAGAGGCTCTTGGCTTCATTCATTCTCTCTCTTTGAGCATATATAAAACCAACACTTACAAAGCTAAGTGCTTTTAGAATGTAAATGAAGGCTCTTGATTTCCTGATCCTCATATCTGCTAGAATTTTTTGAAATTCTGGAGTCTCTTCAGCGATCTGCAATTTCCCGAGCAGCCGCTTTGTCGTCCAAGTCAGTTTAAACTTCCCATGGCTCGCCGCTTTTTCTTTTACTTCAAGTGCGAGGGTCTTTGAGCCACATCGATATGTGATTTAACAGTTTCATCCAGTTTTCAACAAATCAGCTTCCTTGACTCAGATTTAGCGCCAGAATCAAGGGGGGGCAAAGCTGGCTCAGGGGGCAGTCAGCGTATCTTGGGGTATAAGAATGACGTTATGGGGGCCGCTGGTCAGCAATATTATGCGGTCACCTTCTCTGTAAATAAGGTAATCATCGCGGGACAAGAAGGAGCCTGTGTGCCTTATGTTTTGGTGCAATTTGGTTAGAGTTCAGTGACTGAACCAATGGTTAGTAAATCAGATTTTGAGTTCATCTTGAACGACGTTACTTGAAAGATTATGCATGAGCGAGGATTTGAGCCAAAAAAAGAGTGTGGTAAAGTATGTCAGTGAATGCATGTTGCAAACCCGTACCAACATCAACTGGAGTCCATCTTTGGCAATATCATGAGTGCTGGAAACTTTGTTGACCCTCGCAATACTCAGTTTGAGAGTTGCCAGAATTAGCCTTTCCTTAGATTCATTTTCCAACCATAGAAACATTCGCTGATGGAGTTAAAGATAAAGGTTGGCAGTGACGGGAGATTGCGGAAAACTCACGAAATTAAAGTCGGTTATTCCTGTGCAAACTATTGGTCTTGAGAAAATCAAACAGGCTTTTGAATTCGAGCACGAGTTCTATTGGAAAAAACAAAGTGATCTGGATCGCACCTTGCAAGCGGTCGCGGTCTCGAGCTGGGATGATGCTCGAGTGAGGGTCTTTGCCGATGGAGCAGCATGGTCACCAGGTTAAATTGTAAGCCCTATTGGTGGATCCAGCCCTTAGGTGGTGATACCGAGGTGGCTAGTGATTGACGTATAGCTCCAACTGTCAAAGCTGGCTAACTGGTTGAGTTTGACTCTCTACATAATCGATTAATTATGTGAGTTTTATGTCTGGTAGGCCAGTGGAGTCGTACACGAGAACCTTTAGCTTCATAAGTGTGGGGTATTGTGTGCTTTCCTGGTTGAATGGAAAGTTCAGTGATGTTAGCAATGTACGATGTTATTTCAAGCAGGGAAGATACTATGCTTACTGAGTGCCTTATTTGCACTGAGTTTCTCTGTGAGTGCTCAGAGTCCTCTAAATAATCGGCTTATTGCTGCGCATACCAAACATCTCGATGAAATGCGCGAGAGTTTTCATTCCTTGCGCGACCCGTACCGAGTGCCACCGAAAGGAAAAATCGTGGTGGAAGCCTTTGATGGGATATCGAGTCGTTACCAATACACGTGGAAGCGCGATATTCCAGTTACCGTTTTTTGGGTAGGTGAGGATGCTACAGAGCATAAGCATGCGAGTTCGTGGGACCCGAATAGGAAGCAAAACTATGGTGGATTTGATGATCCGAACGACCGAAGTGGCTATTTCCCTGCAAAGTTTAAACCGAAACTAAACCCATTCTATATAGCACTTCCATATAATGATGTGGCACGTAGTGGTGGGCGGTTTAAGCTGGAAGCGCCAGGATTGATCAAGTGGTTTTGGAGAGCGGCAAAGGCGCCAGGGCAGTCAGTCTGTAAAGGGCGATGGCTGGCTATTCATTACGGCCATAAAGTGTGTTATGCGCAGTGGGAAGATTGTGGGCCATTTTACACCGACGACCACGCTTATGTATTTCAAAATAGCCGGCCCAAACCTAATCGGAATGGCAATACAGGTCTTGATGTGAGCCCAGCTGTGAGAGATTTCTTGGGAGTCAAGAGCGGTCAAAGAGTATCGTGGAAGTTTGTAGAAAGTGCCGACGTGCCCCAAGGCCCATGGTCTGAATGGGTGTTCCCGCAGAGCTAGTGTTTTATACTTAAGTATATCTGGTCCTTTGGCTGGTAGATGCTAAGTGTCACAAACGGTTGAATCCATAGGGGAAAAAAATCTTGCCCGAATTTAATTGGGTGTGGTTGCCCATGGGGTGATGGCGATGTAGCAACCTCAGAGCTGGGGTAAAGTACAGCTTTCAGGAGTGGTAGTTGGCAGCGGTGAGCAGGCGCAAAGCCTTGAGGTCACTTTAGCTCATTCAGATACAGATAAAGCCTAGAGAAATCTGTGGTTAGATAAGTTGTCGCTCATACTACCGCACGCTGGAGATTGCGCTCGATGTTCAGATAAAGGTCTGAAGATGAGGATGGGTGCAGATTGTTGACGCGGTCAACGGCTTGGGGCAGCCGGCACACAGCCACCCAGCCTACGTCGATTACTACAAGTTTTTAGACCCGAGCCATCCAGAGGTGCAGGAATTTGTGCGAGGGAATGTTGCAGCACTAGCCGCGATACCTGAGGTCGATGACATTCATCTCGATTACGTTAGAATGCCGGATGTGATTTTAGCTGAGGCTCTTCAACCGAAATACGATATCGTACAGGATAGGGAGTTCCCTCAGTATGACTACAATTACTCCGAGCACGCGCGTCGTTTGTTCAAGGAGCAAACGGGAATTGACCCGTTGAAGGATTTGGAAAACCCATCAACCAATGAGGCTTGGAGGCAGTTTCGTTACGACTCGGTCAGCAACTTAGTGAATAACGTGTGAGTCCCAGAAGCAAAGAAGGCGAATAAGCAGATCACAGCTGCGGTATTCCCCAATTGGCAAAGCGTGAGGCAGCAATGGCACCGGTGGGATATGGATGGATTTTTGCCGATGCTGTACAACGG
>NZ_JBDOPO010000124.1:0-566 GCF_039830215.1 Rubritalea sp.
AGTCAGCATCTGGGCCGTTGTTCAAGTTAGGCGGTGCACTTCCGGTTTGGATCCAAGGGCTTTCCTTTAGACTGCGTCGCGACTACGGACACTCTGCCCGATTCTTAGTGAACCGAGATTCCACATTCCTCTCGTTGTTAGGCTCAGCTCTAACCACTTCACCGAGCACCTGCGAGGTATCCACCTGCTGCAACCCACTCTCAAAACCTAGCGCACTACTTATAGACTCTTCTATCCAGAGCTACTCAGCAGCGGTGGCTGTGTGCGGACTTACCGCAAAGTGCGATGATAACGCCTCCGACCGTTCAGCGCCACGGGCACTCCTAGCAAAAGGTCTATTAGGAATAACGCAGCCATGGAAAGACCGTGCTCTATCCACCTTGAATAGCTCCGAATTTCCCACCCTAAACACCTTCAGCCACCTTGCCGCACAAACGGAAAATGAAACGCCAGAGAGCAGCGTGGCCACAGCCGCCAGTGCCACAGCCAATGCCTATCAAAATATTTTCCAACACCTTGGAAAGCTCGTCGGCAGCAATTCCGAGCACACTCTCTCAGCCGTTGGT
>NZ_JBDOPO010000124.1:576-20535 GCF_039830215.1 Rubritalea sp.
AAAAAATGCCACTACAACCCACTGCGCTATTGCCAAAAATCTGAGTTCTTCACACTCGCTAAAGATGCATCTCAGCGCTTTACTAAAGCGATTTCAGAACTCCCACTTCTGCGCCACCAGCAGGTCATTGGCGACATAGCATCACGCACCACGGCCTACCACAGTGACCTGTTTCAGTCCACCACCACGAAACGCTCTAAGCCCAAAAAGAAAAATCAAAGTAACTCTTGGGACTGCTGTAGCGGTGGCTGTTGCGACAACTGCAGCTGCGATTGTAGCTAAGAGTCTAGCACAGTCAAAGTTCACTCTTGCCGAAGCCCTGCTGCGCTGCTTTGATCCGCACCCACTAAACACTTTTTATCATGGCTGAAAGAGAAAACACCGACCCACAGAAGATGGAGAAAATTGTCTCCCTCTGTAAGAGCAAAGGCTTCATTTACCAATCCGCAGAACTGTACGGCGGACTCAACGGTTGCTGGGACTACGGCCCACTCGGCGTCGAGCTCAAGCGTAACCTCAAAGACTACTGGTGGCGCAAAAACGTCCAGGAGCGTGACGACATTCTCGGCATGGACGGCTCCATCCTCACCCACCAAGCAGTACTCACTGCATCCGGCCACGTCGGTGGATTCTCCGACCCTATGTGCGACTGCCTCCTTTCAAAGGCCCGTCTCCGCGCTGACCAGATCGACCCCCAGACTGGCACAGCCTACCACTTCACTGGTGCGAGCCACGAAGAATCCGGTTGGTCTGTAGAACGCCCATTCTCCGTACTCATCGACCCCACCGCGAACCAGAACGAGAACAACGCCCGCAAGACTGCCAAGCAGTACTACGCACAGTTCCTTAACGACAAGCAGATCGCCCCTAAGAAGCTCACACTCGCTGGTGAATCCACCACCGAAGAGACTGACACCACGCAGTACAACCCAGAGAATGGTTCACTGCTCACTGAAGCACGTGAGTTCAACCTCATGTTCCAGACTAAGATGGGTGCATCCTCTGACGACAACGATCCAAATGCGGTCGCCTACCTTCGCCCTGAGACTGCTCAGACTATTTTCGTTCAGTACAAGAACGTGCTCGACTCCTCACGCGTGAAAATCCCATTCGGCATCGCCCAGATTGGTAAAGCATTCCGCAACGAGATCAACCCACGTAACTTCACCTTCCGTTCCCGCGAGTTCGAGCAGATGGAAATCGAATACCTCTGCCGCCCTGAAGACGGCCTCCGACTCACTGAAGAGTGGCTCGAAAAGCGCCTATGCTTCTACGAAGAAATTGGTGTCCCGCGCGAGAAACTCCACATACTCGACGTTCCAGATAACGAGCGTGCACACTACTCCGCTAAAACCTACGACATCGAGTACGAATTCCCATTCGGTATCCAAGAGCTCGAGGGTGTCGCCTACCGTGGCGCCTACGATTTAACAAAACACCAAGAACACTCAGGTAAAAACATCGAATACTACGACGAAGAAACCAAGGAGCGCTTCATCCCACACGTTGTTGAGCCATCCGCTGGTTGTGACCGCAGCGTCCTCGCAGTGCTCTGTGAAGCTTATGAAGTAGAGGATCTCACCAAAGAAGGTGGCAAGAAAGACGAACGCACCGTCATGCGCTTCAAGCCATGCATGGCTCCTATCAAGGCCGCTATACTGCCACTCCTCAAAAATAAGCCAGAGCTCGTGGCCAAGGCAAAAGAAGTCCAACACCTTCTCCAGCCGTTCATGAATGTCTTCTACGACGAAGCTGCCGCTATCGGCCGCCGCTACCGTCGCCAGGACGAAGTCGGCACACCGTTCTGTATCGCTATCGACTTCGAAACTCTCGGTGAAGAAGGTCCTAACGGTGAAGACCTCACTAACACTGTGACTGTCCGCCACCGTGATTCCATGGAACAAGAGCGCATCGCCATCAGCGACCTCCTCCCATGGCTCCTCCAGCGTATCCGCTAGAGACTCACCACTCTCCCGCACACATAATGAACTTTAAAGCGCAGGGCTCCAGCCCTGCGCTTTTTTTTGCAGCTAGCTCAGACACTTGCTTCTTGCCAGCTGCTAGTTGCTACTTAAAAATAGTAACATGCTCACACCAGCCGAGAAGCAACGCTACGCCCGCCACTTCACACTGCCTGAAGTTGGCGAAGATGGACAAGACAAGCTCAAGCAAAGCTCCGTCCTGTGCATCGGTACCGGCGGACTTGGTTCTCCTGTCGCCATGTACCTCGCGGCAGCTGGTGTCGGCCGCATCGGCCTCGTCGACGCCGACCACGTGGAGTCATCTAACCTCCAACGACAGATCATCCACGGTGAATCATGGATTGGTAAGCCAAAACTTGAGAGCGCCAAGTCGCGCTTGCTTGACATCAACCCACACATCGAAGTCGAGTGCCACGAGGCACGTTTCACAGCTGCCAATGCCAAGCTGATTGCTACGAACTACGATGTTATCATAGACGGCACAGACAATTTTCCCACCCGCTACCTCAGTAACGACGTTTCCTTCCTGCTAGGAAAACCTAACGTCTACGGTTCTATCTTCCGATTCGAAGGACAGATCTCCGTCTTCGCGCCTTATCTCGGAGGCCCCTGCTACCGCTGCATGCTCCCGACCCCGCCCGACCCCGGCACGGTTCCTAGCTGTGCTGAAGCTGGAGTGCTCGGCGTACTCCCTGGAATCATTGGATCGATGCAGGCGATGGAGGCTATCAAGCTACTTCTGAAGATTGGAAAGCCACCACTCGGAAAGCTCGTCCACTACGATGCGCTCAATACCGAGTTCCGCTCGTTCACCTTACGCAAGGACCCTGAATGCCCACTCTGCGGCGAAAACCCAACAGTCACCGACCTCATCGACTACGACGGGTTCTGCGGCGTTCCTAACACCTCAACTATGAAAGAAATAACCGTACTTGAACTCAAAGAAAAACTCGACGCAGGCCTCGATGGTGTACTAGTCGACGTCCGTACTCCTCAGGAAGTAGCAGCTGCAGCGCTAGACGGTACCCTCCGTGTGCCACTGCAAGAAATTGAAGCGCGCCACACGGAAATTCCGACTGACAAAACGATCTACGTCCACTGCAAGGCTGGTGGACGCAGTGCCAAAGTGTGCGCGTTCCTAGCTGCTCAAGGCATCACTAACACTGTAAATATCAAAGGCGGTATCGACGCTTGGCGCGACCTCATCGACCCAAGCCTACCTCCAGCGTAAACTAAAGATTCATTTCTTAAAAAAGTAAGAGCTCATAGTCCCTCCAGATTGTGAGCTCTTGTTATGCAGTGCCTAGAGGTCTGACAAAATTTATTCAGCTTTGGAGTTCTTGGAGCCGAAGTCAGCTACTAACGAACCCCAAAAAAATGCTCTATGCAAACGTTTCCCATCACTCACCCACTTCGGCCCCAAGAACTTCAAGATGAAGCCCGAACGAGAGGTTCAGTCAGCATTTATTCCAACGACTGATTGATAAGTTATATTTACACATTCAGCCTTATGCTCAAAAACCGACCAAGCTATCGCCCATGAGCAATTACCTCTGAAAACTAACAAATCAAGCAAGGGCTGAGGGGGAAGGAATCGAACCAACCCAGAACCATAACAGCCCTACAACGGTTTTGAAGACCGCGGTGACCAACCAGGTACACAGCACCCTCCATTGCTTGATGCGGGAAAGTAGCACATTGGCGGTAGTGCGCAACACTGCGATTTGAATAATTTATTTTAAGCCACTTTAGAGCGTATCAAGCAATGAAACTCTAGTAGTTAGAATACTCCCCCTACTAACGAGGAAACGCATGGCACAAAATCTGCTATACCTATATTAAGAACCAGCTTAGAGTCGCATCAACAAGGTAGCCACACTCCTTGAGTTAGAATTTTTCAATCGAATGGCAGGTATCAATCTCAATCAGAACTTGAGTCAATCTCAAGTCTTATCGCCTCAGATGCGACAGAGTCTAGAGGTGCTTCAGGCTAACTCGCTAGAGCTTGGGCAGATCCTGCAGCAAGCACTTCTCACCAACCCAGTACTGGAAATCGACCGCAACGAGGAACAACTAGAGGAAACCGCGAGTCCCGATGCCGAGCATGATATGGAGACACTCTCCGACCTTGATGATGACTTCCGTGAGCTCCAGATCACTGAGCAGCGCAGCAATAATGTGGGTATCGACGATGAAGCCAAGCGAGACCACCTCTACAACTCCATCGTAGCGCCAGAGACACTCCAGCAACACTTACTCAGCCAACTCGCTCTGGCGACACTCTCCGAAGACTCGAAACAGGTGGCTACTATTCTTATTGGCTACATCAATGACCGTGGTTTTTTTGATAGCAGTCTGGAGGATATCTCAATTTCTAACAATTTCACCCTACGTGATGCTGAACGTGCTCAAGCAGCTCTTCAGAATTTTGACCCCGCTGGAGTTGCCGCAATCGATCTAACTGAATCCCTACAGATCCAACTAGCGCGCCGCGATATGTTAGGTTCACTGGAATACCGTATCGTTACCGAGCAGCTCGACAATCTCGCACGCAAGAAGATTCCTGAAATAGCGCGAAAGCTGGGAGTGACTACTGAGTCGGTTAACCTCGCTGCGGAAAATATAGCAACCCTCACTCCAGACCCTGGTGCTGATTTCGATCCAACATCGAACCCACACATCACCGCTGACATTATCATTTTTAAAAATGTAGTTGGAGAATGGGACGTGCAGCTCACAAATGACAACATGCCAGACATCGCAATCAGCAATGCCTACAAGGACTTGATGGCTAGCACCGATGACAACAAGGCGCGCTCGTACCTACGTGACCAAATACGCGATGGTAAGATCTTGATACGCTCGATTTCACAGCGTCAGGAAACTTTGTACAAGTTGGCTCTTCAGTTAGTGCATAGGCAACCCGAATTTTTCGAACAAGGCCCACAGGCCCTCAAGCCTATGACGATGAATGAAATTGCAGAAAGCATCGAGGTCCACCCAGCTACCATTTCACGTGCCGTGGCTGGTAAATACGTGCAAACCCCACACGGATTGATCGAGCTTCGCACGTTTTTTACTACGGGTTACACGACCGAAAGCGGCCAAGAAGTATCAAACACCGGAATTCGCGAGACTATCCAACAGATGATTTCCGATGAAAACCCGCAAAAACCCCTCTCAGATTCAGCAATTGAAAAGAATCTTCAGGAAAAGGGCATCAAGGTAGCCCGCAGGACTATTGCCAAATACCGAGATCTGCTAAATATTTTGCCCAGTCACCTACGCAAAAAGTTCTAAGAAGATGTGTCGAATTATTCACGTGATGTTCTAATTTTCAATCAATTAAGACTATTAGCCCCATATTTCAGCAAACGTCGAGCGACAATGGCAGTAGATTTCCTCAAAAAAGTAGCAGAAACTTCTTGCGCTAAAGCTCAAATCGTCCTACGTCTCTGCCCGCACCGCAAGGGGCACAAAACACCAATAACGCGCAGATAGCTCAGTTGGTAGAGCAGTTGGCTTTTAACCAATTGGTCCTGGGTTCGAATCCCAGTCTGCGTACTTTTTCCCTACTAATTTAGCCTCAGGAGTTTCAAAACCTTGGGGCTTTTTTGTGCCCTTTTGGAACCTCCATATTGATCAAAACAACAAACAGTATGAGGCTAACATATGTGCCGATAATTTCATCCATTCACGTTTACCGAAACCTTTGATTCTAGCCGGTTCTGTTATCTCTGTGGCACTTGTTTCATGTGAGCTCAGCACTCCGAAGGTTCCATCGAAGGCCAGCCATGTCATCGACCAAGGACCTGAGGCAATTTCTCTCGCCATCTCGCTCGCCCCTCAAAACATCAAAGTTTTGAGGGGCGAGCGAGACATTGGTCGGGCCTTTTGTCGCTGCAGGAGTCGAAGGCCGTGAGACACTAGCGGGCACCCACTACATCTCCGAGAAAGTCGTGGATAAGTATTCGAATCGCTATGGTTGAATAGAGAATGAGCTTGGCCAAGTCGTTAATAGCGATGCATCCCCTGGGCATTCCGTGAGAACTGGAGAGCAATACATGCGCCCTACTGAATGCGCCTGACTAACTATGAAATTGAGATGCACGTCGGATATATTCCGCAGCGTAAAGAGCCAGCTTCACACGGCTGCATCCGCATGCCGAAAGAGTTTGTTCCAACACTTTTCAATATGGTAGACATTGGGACACGGGTGAAGATCAAGTATTGAGTGTTAGCTCATAAACTCTTCTGACAATAAATGCCTTCCCCTATTTAAGAAAGAACGCGACAGTTCTTACCTATCTAACCAAAAAAAGGCAGAGAATTCCCTCTGCCTTTTGCAATATAACTCTTTCTAGCCCTCGGAACAGAGAGCAACCACCGCTTCGACGAGTCCGTCGATGTTATGCTCTTTTGCCTGCTTAGTGGCTGGCTTGCCAATCACCTCTAGAGTGGCACTAGTCACAGGCCCTATAGAAGCAACCTCACAGCCCTCTGGGAAAGGCATGTTAAGCGCGAAGAAATGCTTCGCAGCCGAAGAACTTACAAACGTAATCACATCAGCGCCTTCTTTTTCAAATCGCTCTTTAGCTCCATTCGGGTCATCGAACTCAGGAACGGTCTTGTAAGCGATACAGTCGTCTACGATAGCTCCCAGCCCAGAAAGCCCCTCGTGGATAGTATCGCGCGCCTCAGCACCACGTACCCATAAAATCGTTTGGTTCTCAATATTTTCTTTCTCCGAGAAGCTTTTGACTAATCCTTCAGCGATATACGTGTCAGGAATGAGATCCACAGCAAGTCGGTACTCGTTGATCTTTTTAGCTGTACCCGGTCCGACAGCGGCGATGCGCACTCCACCGATGCTACGCGCATCATCATAGACACTAAAGAAGGCTTCAAAAAAGCGCTCTACTCCGTTAGGGCTACTGAAAACTAACCAATCGTAGGTGTGAACTTGGCCGACTCCTTCGACAAACTCCTGCTTGTCGTCTGGGTGCTCGATCTTGATCGTTGGAATTTCTAACACTTCTGCACCAAGCCCTGTGAGCTGTTTGCTCAACTCACTTGCTTGTGAACGCGTACGAGTGACGACCACTTTTTTTCCATGAAGCGGACGACCTTCAAACCAATTCAATTTTTCTCTTTCTTTCACAACTTTACCTATAATTGCCACGGCGGGCGCTTTAAAATTTTGGGATTCGGCAATCTCAGCAATAGTGCTCAGCGAGCCTTCTATGGTTTTTTGTTTTCCTGTGGTCGCCCAGCGCACGAGGGCGATTGGCATATCTGAAGCAGCGCCGTGTGTGAGGAGTTCATTACAAATCAGACGAAGCCGACTTACCCCCATAAGGAAAACCGTCGTTCCACCAGTCTTGGCGAGCTGAGCATAATCGAGCCGACTCTCCCCTTTTGTCGGGTCTTCGTGGCCAGTGAATACAGTAAGCTGGGAGCAATAGTCGCGATGGGTCACTGGAATACCTGCATAAGCAGGTCCTGCTATAGCCGAGGAAATCCCAGGAACTATCTCAAAACGCACACCAGCATCTGCTAGACGGCCAGCTTCTTCGCCACCACGTCCAAACATAGTTGGGTCCCCCCCCTTCAGTCTAACAACTACCTTACCTTCGAGCGCCTTTTTTACGAGCAAGTCGTTGGTATCCGTCTGAGCTAAAGCATGATTGGATGCCCGCTTACCGACGTAGATCAATTCACAGTCTGGCTTAGCCCAGCGTAAAAATTCATCTGGTATCAAGGCATCATACACGAGGACATCAGCATTCACCACACATTCTTTAGCTTTAAGTGTGACAAGCCCGATGTCTCCTGGTCCTGCGCCGACTAAGTAGCAAATGCCTGATTTCATGAGAGTGATTTAAACAAAGTCTGAGCTACTTTCAACGGCTCAGTGAGACATCCTGAAACTTCAGCAGTCATTGGATCGCCGATAGATTCACCTTCAGGAAAGACTATCCCCTCCATCAATAAAGAGTCACCAAAAATATGTGAAGTCACCCCAACTGGGGTGTGGCAACCACCATCGAGCAAGCGAAGGAATTCGCGCTCGGCGGTGATCCGGGTCATGGTTGGTTCATGGTTGATTGCACGGACAAACGCAGCGCTCACTTCATCGCCTTTACGCACCTCGATTCCAACTGCACCTTGGCCCGCAGCCGGAAGGAATCTCTCGGCATCAACAGCATCCCCATAGACTGAACCAGCCTCTGTAGTCATTTCACCTGTTGCATTGTAGCCGAGACGTACGAGTCCAGCTTCGGCGAGCAGGATGCCGTCGATATCTTGGCTCTCAGCAAGCTTACGCAAACGGGTCGGCACATTTCCGCGAATGTCTACCATCTCGATGTCTGGGCGGATCCAGCGAAGCATTTTTTGGCGGCGGCATGAGCTGCTCGCCACCTTTGCTCCCTGCGGTAATGCATCGATTCCACCAGGCTGCTTGGTCACAAGCACATCAGCCACGGCTGCGCGCTCTAGCACAGAGATGATTTCAAATTGATCTTCGAGAACTGTCGGCACATCTTTGAGACTGTGCACAGCGATATCGATCTCGCCACTTTCAAGCGCCAGCTCCAGTTCCTTGATGAACACGCCCTTATCAAAAACGCCTTCGATCTTTGCCACATCAGCTAGGGACACATCTGTTCGTCTATCGCCAGTTGTCGTGATCACTTTGCGGACGATTTCAGCCTCGGGAAATGCTTCGCGTAGAAGGCCTTCTGTCATTGTGGCCTGCACCAATGCTAGTGCGCTCCCTCGGGTTCCGACGACAAGTTTATTGGGTGTGCTCATTTCTCTTAAATGTGGATAGTTTTAGGACTTCGTCCTCAATGATTTGCTCGCAGGCCTTCACCTGCTCGTGGCGCTTCGCACGATTCTCATCGGCTTGAAGCTGTAGGGTGTCTAAATCATAGACATAAATTTCTTCGATATTCCTTACCGCTGGGTCGATGTCTCGCGGCATCGCGATATCGATCATGAATAGTGGTCGGTACTTGCGCTTGGCTCGGACCTTCTCGACATGCTCAGGGCGAACGACGGGTTCGGTGGCACCAGTCGAGGAGACGACTACATCGACCTTGGCTAGCACGCGCTCCCAGTTGTCGAACGATACTGCCTCACCACCCATTTCTGCCGCGAGTTTCTGAGCATTCTCGATCGATCGATTGACGACATAGATTTTTTTAGCGCCACGCTCCATCATCCGCTGCGCAGTGATGTAGCTCATTTCACCCGCACCGATCACGAGGACCTCACTGTATTTGAGGTGGCCAAAAATCTTCTCAGCCAGATCCACAGCAACACTGCCAACGGAGGTTTGTCCCCCCTGGATGCTCGTTTGCGTGCGCACTTTCTTGCCCACGCTAAACGACTTTTGGAAAAGTTTATTGAGAATTCCACCCGTGGCAGAGGATTCAAGCGCCTGAGTGTAGGCTTGTTTCACCTGACCAAAAATTTCCGTCTCACCTAGAACCATGGAGTCTAGCCCACTCACTACTCGGCAGAGATGACGCGCGGCATCAGTTTCCACTTTTTTATAAAAATGCCTCTCATCCTTCGTGTCGAACGGGCTATCTCCGGCGAGGTACTCTTTGACACTCTGCTCAGCCTCAACGACGTTGCTAGTGAGCGCATAAACCTCCATGCGGTTGCAGGTAGAAAGTACCACCACCTCTTCGACTCCCGACTTCTCAGTGAGTTCTTTGCTGGCGAGCCCTAGTTGGTCGTCGGACACGGCAAAGCGTTCGCGCACATCAACGGGTGCGGTTTGGTGGTTTAACCCTAAACAAAGTAAATCCATTGATCCGTGATTAGAGAACTGCAAATACTACGAGTGACACAAGGAAGAGCGTCACCACACTCAACGCCATACGCGAAGGGGTCATTCCCCTCACTTGCCAGATTGTCAATAAAGTGGTGTAAGCAACCCAAACGGCCACCGCCGCCCAGAAATGTGCCATACTTCCGCCCGCCTCATGTGGCATCAACAGACCACAAAAGACACCACCAGAAAGCACCAAAGTGCCAACTCCTGTAAGGCGGACCATCGATGCCGTGATCGACGAGACCGGCGGAAATTTAAGAAACAAGCCTGATTTCACCTCACGCGCCTTTAACATCTTATTGAGCACCATAAACATGACACCCGCAATGGCGGCTAGGCCCAAGGCTCCATAGGAAAGCACAGACAACGCTGCATGCATCTCATACCACGGCTCCACTGTAATTGCCTTCTCTGGCTTCGGATCCATCACCCCTGGCAGAACGGAAACCCAGAGCATTACGCTCACCACCGGTGCAGAGAAAACCCCTAGTAGGGACAATCGGTAGGTCGAGCCAATCAAGAGATAAAAAATAGTCATCGACCACGCCAGAAAAACCAAAATCTCTCCGAGATCACTTAGTGGGCACTGGCCTCGTAACTCGCCGCGAATACCGAGAGCTGCGCATTGGGCGATAAACGAAAAAAGCATCCACGCTACAGTCCAACGGCTGCGATGCCCGTGCTGCAACGCGCGCATCCCCGAATAACCAGCCATCCCCGATAGGAGGGCTGCGATGAGAAGGTAGATGATAGTATGGGTCACCCCGCAGACATGCTATAAGCTGGCCATTCGTTCAAGTAGAACTTACCCCTTCCTTTGCCATTAACTAGCCAGAGGCTCCATTAAAAATTGATTTGATTACTTGCGGCTGCGAATGAGAGCGAGAACTCTAATGCAGCGAAGGGCTGCTGAGCTAGGTACAGGGACAGGTGCACTTTACATCTCTAGGCTATCGGTTTCTCCAACTCCACAACCAACCTTTGAGTTATTCACCGCAACAATGATGACTCTGCATGCGGAACGATAATCCCACTGACTAGCCCATCAGCTACGAAGCTAACGTCACCAGATTGTGTGCTAATTTGTGTAGCCATCCTATCACAGAATACGGAACGTGGATCTAAGAACCGCAGCTCACTTGACCAGTAAACAACTAAGCAGTAAATCCTTATACACCTTCCACTTATAACTCTTATTGGTGAGAACGGGTCACCGCCTTTGGTGGGGTTAGCAAACTTCAGAGCTAATTGTGCATTAAGTCAATAAATTAGGGGGATGTTAGATCTGACGAAACGGTTAGCCGAAGTTGCTTGTAATGCACACCAACTAGCGATTGCCATTCTATTTTTTATTCGTACAGTACTGCTACAGCTAGGTATAGCTCTGTGTAGCCCGCAACCGCCGCCACTAACTTCTAAGAAAATATTCGTGCAATTCTTCTCAGTATCTATTTGATCAAGTCATGCCAGACAAGCTGCGAGTCGCCATACGTGACGTCCCTAACTTCCCCGAAGATGGGATTATATTCAAAGACATCACCCCAGTCCTAGCTGACCCAGAACTACTCCAGTGCAGTATAGACAGAATCGCTGCTACAGCGGAAGGCTTGGAGATCGACAAAGTGGTCGGCATTGATGCGCGGGGCTTCATTTTCGCCCCATCGGTAGCACTCAAATATGCCGCTGGCTTTGTCCCAGTAAGAAAGAAAGGTAAATTGCCGTGGAATACCAAATCGATAGCCTACTCACTAGAGTATGGTGCAAACGAAATCGAGATCCACGAGGATGCAGTAAAACCTGGCGATAGAGTTCTATTGATTGATGACTTACTTGCGACTGGAGGCACAGCGTCTGCAGCGGTAAAACTTTTGCAACAACTCGGAGCGGAAGTGGTCTGCGTGACCTTCCTGATCGAACTCGATTTCCTCAACGGCCGAGATGCCATCGATTGTGAAAATATTCAATCCATTCTTCATTACTCTTAACCCATAGAACAAACCACCATGTCTAACTGGCAAACATACAACAAAAATCTCACTCGCTATTCCGACCTAGGACTCACTCTCGATCTCTCCTTGATGGATATCAAAAAGGGCTTCTACGCAGAAATGCAACCAAAGATCGACCGCGCTTTTAAAGACATGATCGCTGTAGAATCTGGAGCTATCGCCAATCCTGACGAAGAACGTATGGTTGGCCACTATTGGCTACGTGATGCTGACCTAGCTCCCAACGACATAATCAAAGCGCAGATCACTGAGCCTATCGCAGCACTAAAGGAATTCTCCGACAAAGTTCTTCACGGGAAAATCACACCTCCAAGTGGTGGACGTTTTGAGAATCTCCTAGTCATCGGCATCGGTGGGTCAGCACTTGGCCCCCAGTTTGTATACCACGCACTGGGCTCTGACTCAAAGCTCACTACTTATTTCTTTGACAACACAGACCCAGCAGGCATCGACACCACTCTAAAGCAAATTGGCTCAGGCCTCAATAAGACCCTAGTCTTAGTTGTTTCAAAATCTGGCGGCACTGCGGAGACTCGCAATGGTATGCTCGAGGCTCAGGAGTATTTCGAAACAAACAAAATCGAATTTTCTAAGCACTCAGTAGCGATCACTGGTGAAGGCTCCAAACTCTTCAACTACGCAACTAGCAACAACTGGCTGACCATCTTCCCTATGGAAGACTGGGTTGGCGGACGCACCTCTATCATGTCCACTGTCGGTCTCGTTCCAGCAGCTCTGCAAGGAATTGATATTGATGGGTTCCTAGCTGGCGCAAACCACATGGACGCCCGTACCCGTAGCACTAACGTCTCAGACAACGCGGCCATGCAGCTCGCGCTCGCTTGGTACCACGCCGGTAACGGCAAAGGCGAAAAGGACATGGTTATTCTGCCTTATAAGGATTCACTCTCCCTCTTCTCTAAGTACCTCCAGCAACTCGTTATGGAGTCACTCGGTAAAGAACATGACCTCGATGGCAATGTGGTTAACCAAGGTATCGCAGTCTACGGCAACAAAGGCTCTACTGACCAACACGCCTACGTCCAGCAGCTCCGTGACGGCGTTAAGAACTTCTTCGCCACATTTGTGGAAGTCCGCAAGGGCCGCAATGGTGAGAGCATCGAAGTCGATCCAGGCACAACCTCAGCTGACTACCTGCAAGGTTTCCTTCGCGGCACACGCTCAGCTCTTTACGAGTCGGGCCGCAATTCGATCACTATTTCCATCAAAGAGGTGACACCATTCACTCTCGGACTACTGATCGCACTCTACGAGCGCGCAGTTTCCTTCTACGCATCGCTAGTTAACATTAACGCCTACCACCAACCAGGTGTGGAAGCTGGTAAAGCTGCGGCAACGAACTTCCTCGAAATTCTCAATCAAGTCCGTGGAGCCCTCACCGGATGGCAGAAAACTGCTGACGACATCGCTGAAGCGACAGACAATAGCCCAGAAGATGTCTATCACGCACTGATCCACCTCGCGGCTAACAACGAAGCGACTCAGAGCGAGGGAGCCACTCCTGCTGAAGACACGTTCGAAATCTAAAACTAGCGAGCATTCGCATAGAAAGCATTTACAAACACCCACGAGGAGAAATCCCGTGGGTGTTTTTTTTATTCTATTTAGGCTGGGACAGCTCTCTCCGAGGTGTCCGAATAGGTTGACCTATGAATGTCTTTGTTTGCCCCCTTTACGAAAGAATCTATGGCAAACGAAAAAGGACGTGCCATGAACGGGGGGGGCGGTGATTTTTTATAGAGGGAGGCGTCTTGGCTTCAGGTCAGTCAACCTTGCCGGACGTTTCGGAGAAACTTCCTGGTCTGTTATTCATGGGATAAACATTCCCCGTGGTTTGGTCAATTAAGCCATGCCGCAGTCGTCAAGACGACTCTGCCGCAGAGCAGAGTCAAGCCACCTGCAGTCCAGAGGCTAGCTAGTCTACGACTTTCTGAATCCGGCTTTGAGTTCACCGAAGGTCATGGCCTTGGTGATATGGGCAAGGAGAAAGTAGACGAGAACACCTACACCTCCTACGGCAGCTAAAACTGGAATGCGTAGTAAGCGATTATCACTATGGAGTTGCTCGTCGAGGAAATAGGCACCAAGCCAAACGATACCACCCATGGCAATACTAGCGACCAGCATCTTGCCTAGACGCTTCCAGAATTCAGAATTTAAAGTGAGGAATCCAGCTTTTTTGAGGCCCCTCAGTAACAAGTACACATTCACCCATCCAGCAACAGAAGTAGCTAAGGCGCAGCCAAAGCTCAGTGGCCCCTCACTGCCTATGACAAAAAATGCCACTCCGCATAGTATTGAGTTCACTAGTGCTGAGATTAAAGTGAATTTCATTGGAGTCTTCGTATCTTCTCGAGCGAAATAAGCTGGCTGAAGAACCTTGCCCATCACGTAGGCTGGCGAACCTATGGCAAATGCCATCAAAGTATATCCAGCTACTCCTGCTTCAGCTGCAGTAAATGCACCGCCTTTGAAGATTCCATAAATAAGTTGTTCACCAATCACCGCCATACCAACCATTGCTGGGAGGGCGATCAACATCGCCATAGTCATTCCAGTTTGAAGACTTTGCTGAGCTTCAACTACTTCTTTCTTGCGCAGTCTCTTGGTAATCTCTGGCAGTAAAACCACACCGAAGGCTATGCCGATGAGCCCCAATGGTAGTTGATTTATACGATCCGCATAATAAATGGCAGCTTGCCCACCGCTCTGGAATGAGGCAACCCCTGCGCCAATTAGTAGATTAAGCTGCTGAATCCCAGCACTCACTAAGCCTGGCCCCATAAGCAAACTCAACTTCACTATGTCAGCATCAATTCTAGGCAACTGAACCTTGAACCGAACTCCTGTTCTCCAAGCCGAAAAGATTACAATTCCCAACTGAACAGCCCCTGCTAACGGCAAACAATACGCTAAAATCGTAAGTCTTTCGTTCAGCTCATCTATAAATGGAACCACTCCTAACAGGCACGCCAAGAACACAAGGTTCAGGGAAACGTATGAAAATGCCGGTGCTGCAAATTTTTTATGGCTATTCAAGACTCCGCTCAGCGCAGCAACCATGCAGATAAAAAACAAGTAACTGACGGTAATTCGGGATAGCTCAGTAGTCAAAGCGAGTTTTTCATCCGCATAGCCTAAATTCATAACCTCTGTGATCGGCCCCATAAATATGTAGCTGATCACACACAGGACAGATAGGAGGACACTCAAAACAACGAACACCCTACTCGCAAAAGAAAAGGCAACCCCTTCCCCTTCTCCTGCCAATTTTCCACTGTAGAGAGGAACAAAGGCCGAATTGAAGGCTCCTTCACCAAATACCCTACGAAAAAGATTGGGGAAACGAAACGCGGCAAACCAAGCATCAGCAGTCGGCCCACCACCGATGTAATAAGCCGTGAGCATGTCTCGGGCAAATCCCGTGATACGACTCAACAAGGTGAAGCCGCTGACTGTCATGAGGGATTTTAACATCGCGCCTTACGGGGGTGTTGGGTGAAACTCTCGACTATTGCTGTCGAGTCTTTGCGCTTGCGCGGCGGAGACGGTCATTGATCGCAACTCCAACACCTGTTTCAGCGACCGGCTCAGCGATGATCACATCGACACCACTTTCATCTAACTGGCGAAGGGCGAAGAAGAGTCGGACTGCAGCCTCGGGGAGCTTACCTTTTCCTGGTGATAGCTCTTCAACTTGATCCCAGTCGTGGAGGTTGATATAGCCTTCCTTCTCCGAGCCTCGATACGAGAGCAAGCCATAACTGAGTTCAGGATCTGGAACAAAGTCTTCAGGCTTTTCAAAAACGTACATTGGTGTCGCTGGAGCGTAGTGGCTCTCCAGCTGGCCTGGAGCTTCCTTTACGTTGCGCACCTTTTTAGGGCGAATGACTTTACCCATTTTTTGGAGTTCTTCTTTGACTATTGGACCTGAGCGTAGGAGGTGAAGCTCTGGGCGCTTTTCGCCAACTCCCACACGAATGATTGTACTTTCGATGCCCGCATTACATGCGCCACCATCGAGGATAAGTCCAATTCGACCGCCTAGTTCTTTCTCAACCGCAGTCGCTGACGTAGGAGAAATACAACCAAATCGATTGGCACTCGGCGCTGCAATCGGCGTATTCATTTCACAACAAACAGCGCGCATCACTGGATGCTCACTCATGCGCACAGCTACTGTACCTTGACCGCTAGTGACGAGCTCTGGGATAATTGCTTTTTTCGGTAAAACCAAAGTAAGCGGACCTGGCCAGAACTCGGAAATTAATTTTTGAACTACCGTGTCAAGCTCGGCTGAGAGCTCGCACACATCATGGATCTGTTCATTGCGACCAATATGGACAATCAAAGGGTCAGTCGTTGGACGACCTTTAGCTTCAAACACTTGAGCCACAGCGGATTCGTCTAATGCATTGGCCGCGAGACCATAGACCGTTTCAGTAGGCAGAGCCACCACCTCACCAGCTTTCAACTTGGTCACGGCTATTGCCACGGCATCATCAAAACCCTCTGGGTCTGCATAAAGAATTTCTGTCTCGATTTTGTTCACCCCTCTGACCTAGCGCAAGTTACCCACTTTGAACACACTAATTTACCACACAAAAAAAGCACAGCTCCGTGAGAGGAACTGCACTTTTAAAATATTAGGTCTAGGGGGGTAACCGCGAGGACTAGACGCTTTCTTCCTGAAGAGTAGGAAGGATGCGAGCAACCTTCTCTTTCATCTCTTTGCCAGGCTTGAACTTAACCACTGCGCGTGGTGGGATTGGCACATCCTTGGATGGATCCTTAGGATTGCGTCCGATCTTACCTTTTACTTCACGAACCTGGAAGGCTCCAAAGTTGCGCATCACCACTGAATTGCCTTTTGCTAGCTCTTCTGTGATGGAGTCGAGTGTGCCCTGAACAACGGCAAAAACCTCTTGCTGAGTGAGGCCAGTTTCGTTGCTTAGCTTAATAACTAGATCGCGCTTAGTAATTGTAACCATTTTTAGATGTGTGTAATATGAAAGTTCACAGCAAATTGCTGCGGGCGAATGGAGACCATATCTTGACGCTTTTGTCGCGTAAAAAATGCAACGAATCGTCATTTTTTTAGAATCTCGTCCAAGTTCATACCAAAATCAGCCGAATCTCCCCAATTTTTGGGCCAACACACTAAATTTGCTGAGTTGTCTTAAAATGCGTTTTCGCAATTTTAGTCAATATCGAATCGCCGTACTTGGTTACTATCTCTCTAGCAGATTCAATCACCGATGAACTCGCCCCCAGCGGCATGGTCACCCCCCCCTTTTCACTGGCACGGGATATCCAGTCAACAAAAGTTTCTCGCGCCAAAATTGAGGCGGCAGCAACAGCGACATCGTTCTCACCTTTGGTTCTCTGCTGAAGTTCAATATGAGCGGCAGCTTCCCCCTGCTGTTTTAAAGCCATTTGCAGGACCTCCTCCCGAGCAAATTGGTCACTCAGCGCTCTCGGGCAAGTCGGCACCTTTTCGACTAGACTAGAAATCACGCGAGCATGCCCCCATGCTAACATCCTATTGAGGTTACCAAACTTAGCATAGAGCTCATTGTATTTCTCTGGTCGCAAGGAAATCACTTCCCAGGAAATTCCTGGTGTGGAGCGAATTAGTTTCGCTAGCTTGCCAATCTTAACATCGCTCGAGATTCTTTTAGAATCCGTCACCCCTTGATCAATCAAGCTTCGGGCACTCGTTTTATCCACGTAGACTCCCGCTATAACAAGAGGGCCAAAGAAATCTCCCTTACCGCTCTCATCGACACCAAAGTGCGGTTCAAACATTTCCGGCATAAGAACCTCTTCGTTCCCGAGGCGCGCTTCACCTAATATTTCAGGCTCGAGAATAAACTGGACAAAGTCTTCGGTCTCTTTTCCCTGAACTAAAACTTTGGGGCCCTTTTGGTAAACTGTGACGTTTAGTTTGCCTTTTTTTGCAGTGTAGTGCGCGTATTGCTTCTCGTGAAATTCAAAGCCGCGTTCAGCCAGTAGCAGTTTGAGTTTCTCAACATCAGCCTTTTTTAGAGCTGCGGTGTAACTATTTAGAGCCATGCACTAGAGCCTGATAGCTGGATTGGAGGTCGGTAACTTTACCCGTAGTCCTTACAGGTTTCCTATCTAAAGCTGTGATGGGCTGAATGCGTCTCAGCGAGCTGGTTAGAAATGCGCCGTCGCAATTATGGAGATCGGCTAGAGTTAGAGCGCGTTCAAAACAAGGGTCGCCCAACTCTCCGCATAGCTCTATCACTGCCTCTCGTGCAATCCCAGGCAAACACCCAGATTCTAAAGGAGGTGTGAGAACTTCACCATTCTTTACCAAAAAAAGGTTCGATGTGGCTCCTTCGCAGAGTTCACCAGAAGTATTCAGCATTAGTGCTTCGTCTGCTCCATCTCGTTGAGCTTCACGCAGAGCTATGAGATTCATCGCATAGGAACTAGATTTCACCCCCACTAGAGGAGAGTGCTCATTGACTCTATACGGCGACAATACTAGAGACGAAGTTGAAGCACGCACCGGCATCTTAGACGTCGTGATCACTGTGGCGTTTGAGTCACCGTCCAGATAACAAGATATTCTCACCCTACAGCGGGATTTTGCATAGCCATTTACTTCAACTAGCTCCAAAACTGCCAAACTCAAATGATCCACTAATGGTGGAGTCATCCCCAACTTCACTGCACCACTATGCAGTCGGCTATAGTGCTGATAAAATCTAAATAATTTGCCATTTTCAACACACATTGTCTCAAAACAGCCCAAGCCTAAAGCCACCCCTGGTGCCTGGACCGAAAGTACAGCCTCGGATGATGGGCCGACCGCTCCATTGATCCAGACCATATCACTGCGAAGCTCTCCATTATTCATTCTGAAGCGATATCTAACCTTCTGATGTTACTAATTCAACCCTCATCTTCTTCTACAGGGGGGGGAGTGAACACAAACTTAGGCGCTGTTGGCGGAGCAGCAGGGATAACCTCATCCCTACCCCGTGGGCGTTTTTTTAGTTCCGGTGAAATGAGTAATTTTGGTTTAAGTTCTTTAGATTTGTCATCAACTTCAGACTCTTTTTCCTCCATAGTTTGCTCGGCCTCTTTATGTTCTCTAGCCTCAATTGTCGTAACTACCTCTTCCGAATGTAAAGCAGCTTTAGTCTCGATAGGTAGTTCTGGATCCTCTGGTTTCTTGCCAGTAGTAGGCAAAGCGAACCTCCTAGGCTCAGCAGTGATTGTACTAAACTTCTGCAATGCTACGTCTAGCTCTTCAGCATTTCCTTGAACGGCAGCTTCTGAGGCATTTTTAAATGATGCATCATCTAACTTCTCATTGAGATCCTTAAAGCGTATGGGCTGGCCTTTAAGTTCCGAACACTCAGCTGAAAAAGTTTTTTTTAAGTCATCATCGCGATACTGAGACCATTGCGTTGAGAGCACTTCCGAATCATCCGTTAAAAATGCTTCTGACTCAAAACCCATATCAAAATATTTTTCATTTAAAGCCATAGCTGCTCCATAGCAACGGCTAGCCAACATCGGGAATCCAATGAGATTAAAAACATTAGCCATCGCAATATTTTGCTCGGCCTTTCCCGCATTTTGACGCCACAATTCGTATACCAGACGGATTGATCTGTTGGGTCTAGCTCGCGAAACTATTTTCACAGCAAACGCAACATCCATATCTGTTGAAGGAGTTTCTGGCGCCTGCCACACCATGTTAGCCGCATCTAGAAATTCACCAGCTTCGTACAATTTAAGCGCAGCTTCTTTACGAACAACCCAATTGGATGGGTCATCACTTACTAAAGTTAGTAGATATTTTATTTCGTAGGATTTGGACATGGCGTTTCTATAATTGCATTGTTGTGAGGAAGTGAGAAGTCGTAAGCTTTACACTGGCTCCCCTCGAGCGGTAAGAGCCAACGGCAAGATTTGCCGGTACACACAACTAGTATGAGAGGTAATTGAGTATCCATTTTGTATGCTGCGCATTCGCACTAACTATTCCGAAAATACTCCAACCTACTGGATTTCATCCACTTGTCCAGGCTTGGGAATAAACAAGGGTACTGTGGGG
>NZ_JBDOPO010000146.1:0-20361 GCF_039830215.1 Rubritalea sp.
ACTGATGAAAGAACAAACAAAAATCCCTAAAAGTAAAATAGGCAGAGCGAGCAAGATCGCTGGTGCTGGTATTCAAGTAGGCGTTAATTACCTCAAGTACCAAGCAAGAAAAACCATTACTGGCGACGATAGTAAAACGGCATTTCACGAAGCCACAGCAAAGACAACATACGATACATTTAGTAAGCTCAAGGGGGGACCTCTGAAGTTGGCGCAAATGCTCAGCATGGACCGCAACCTCATCCCAGACCAATACGCTGATCAATTTGCGCAAGCACAGTACAATGCTCCCCCTCTGACCTACCCACTTGTAGTTAACTCATTCACTAAAGAGTTAGGTAAAAGACCTAACGAAATTTTTGAATCATTCACCACCAACGCTGTCTCGGGAGCCTCCATTGGACAAGTCCACCAGGCTGAACTAAACGGTCAGAAGTACGCTGTAAAAATCCAATACCCCGGCGTAGCTAACAGCTTAAAATCTGATCTTGCCATCGTGAAACCGATTGCTCTGCGGTTGTTCCAGCTCGACTCGAAATCCCTCGATCCCTACATCAAAGAAGTCGAAGAAAGGTTACTAGAGGAAACTAATTACCACTTAGAGTTAGAGCGTTCACAGGATCTCGCAAAGAAATCTAAGAACCTATCCCACACTCGTTTCCCAAAATTTTTCCCAGAGATGAGCAGCAGGCGAATCTTAACAATGGAGTGGATTCCTGGAGTTCAGCTAGACACTTATGCCATGTCGGATGCCAGCCCGCAAGATAAGCTCACTATCGCTCAGGCTCTCTGGGATTTCTACCACCACCAGATTCACGATCTAAGGATCTTTCACGCCGATCCACACCCTGGAAATTTCAAAGTACATGACAACCAACTCTGGGTACTTGATTTCGGATGTACCAAAGCTCTAGAGGATGAATTCTACAAAGATTACTTCTCCCTTATGAACCCGGATGTATTGAGAGACGAAACACTTTTCCAAACAGCTCTGCTCAAAACTGGACTTCTTTTAGAAACGGATCAGCCACACGAGGTAGATAAACTCACAGGAATCTTTAGAGAGTCTATTGAATTGCTATCTCGCCCATTCTACGAAAGTACATTTGATTTTGGTGACACAGCCTACTTTGATGAACTTGCCGCCTTTGGGGAGCGCACACGATTAGACAAAGAACTCAACCAACTAAGCACATCCCGCGGTAACCCCAATGCTCTGTACCTCAACCGCACCTACTTCGGACTGTACCATTTATTAGGCAGCCTAGGATCAACAATAAAAACCACTTTGCCTGATTACAAAAGTGCGAGCAAGCGCGAATAAGCTAATTTTTTACGGGTGCTGGGACTAAAACACTACTCCTGGTCAATCGACATACGCCTTAATACTAGCCACACAATAATGTTGATACCGCTTCTTATTTAGCTCTTCAGATAAATGCTGGGCATCAAATATCGGCTTACACCAAAAAATTAGAGTGTCTGATGGCATTACTGGACACGCTTACTTTTTACACGGTGCTACTACAAAAATTATCGCAGCCCAAATCATCCAAGCCGAAGGTACTATAAGCAGCATTCGCACACTCTGCATGTTTGATAAACTATGCACCAATAACGTTCCCTCCACCCTAGACCATTGCATTCCGGCACCTATGACCACTCATACGCGCCTCTTAGCAAATGCGGCAAGCAGCCAGTGAAAAAACACGGTCACGAGCACCGCAGAAAGGCCAATATGGAGGACTTGCACTATTTGGTGGATGCCAAATTGCGATAGTATAAGTCCTAGAAACATCTGAGCGCTGACAATCCCAAGAATCGTCTTTTCATGCCATCCAGCACCACCTAGACGGAAATTTCGGCTGCCCCAGTAGAACACAAGGGTGGCACACAATACTGCCCATGAGAAGCTGCGGTGCACGAGATACATCCACGTGTTTTCTAACTCAGCCGACCATTCGATGCGCGGTGCGTCACCGTGTGATTTCTTCAGCGCATCGGTCATTTCCCGTACTTGAGAGCCCATTATTCCCTCGGAGATGATAAATACGAAAGCGACGAGGCCAAACCACTTTAACTTACGGCCTAGCTGCGTCACCCGCAGCGTCCATGGTTGTTCGCGACTCATCCACACAATAGACACCTGCACAGCTAACAATAACATAGCCAGCGCCATGTGGGTCGTGATTGTTCCGGGCTGCAACCCCGAATAGACAATTCGCGCGCCCATCCACGCATTCAGCCCAACCAAAAATGTGGCGCTTACCCCAGCGATCGGTATCAACTTCTTTTTCTTCCAAAACTTCAGTGACATTACCAAGGTCAGCAAAGTGAATACCCCAATAGGAAGTGAGCAAAGACGATTGATGAACTCGGTCCATGTGTGGGTAGGATTAAATTCCTCCAGCACACTCTCACGCGTGACTTCATCTGGATTGCGTCCATAGCGTTCCGCCTTCTCTTTGTATCGTTCTATAGGTAAAGCCTCTACATCGATTTGCTCAACTGAGGTGGGCGGTATGTACCGACCCCAGCACTTGGGCCAATCAGGACAGCCCATTCCAGCCCCTGTTGCACGCACGACTGCGCCTACAAACATTAGCAAGAGAGTGAAAATAAGTGCCGCTAAGGCCACTTTCTGGAATGTGCTCATCCTCATAGGATAGCAATAGCCCAGCGTCCATCACTGCGCAAGCGCTACTTTACTATGAACTTGTCCTTGAACCTGAGAATTTTACAACACAAACTGCCATTTATGCAGATTGTCTTTCTTGATGCCTCCACTCTCCACTCAGGTGACCTTGATCTCTCGGTGCTAGAGAGCCTAGGCACGCTCACCTGCCATTCAGTTTCATCCGAGTCAGAAATTCCAAAGCGTATTGCCAAGGCCGACATCGTCATCACCAATAAGGCACTAATGACCGCTAAAAATATCGCTGCAGCGCCCAAGCTCAAACTCATAGTTTCCTGTGCTACTGGTGTGAACCAAATCGACCTCAATGCCGCTAGAGCAGCCCATATTATTGTGAGCAATGTGGCGGGTTACTCGACGCCCTCTGTAGCCCAGCACGTGTTTACTTTTATCCTCAACTTTGCGACGCAAATCCCTCAATTTAATAAGGAAAGCCGAGCTTGGCCTCAGTTCCCTATTTTCACCAGCCTAGCACACCCCTGTTTCGATGTAGCAGGAAAAACGCTCGGAATAATAGGTCTCGGTGAGATCGGTTCTGCCACAGCCAAACTGGCTCTGGCCTTTGGAATGAATGTTCAGGTGTTGGCCAGACTGGACTCAAAAGCTATACTAATGCCAGAGCTTAGAAGAATACCTGCTGGCGAATTCTACTCCAGTTCCGACTTCATCTCTCTCCACTGCCCACTGACGCCAAGCACCCAAGGCCTTATCAACAAACAGACTCTCGGACAAATGAAGTCCACAGCCTATCTCATCAACACCGGTCGCGGCCCATTGATCAACGAGGCAGATCTCGCTGAGGCTCTCAATGCCGGAACTATCGCAGGGGCAGGTCTTGATGTTCTTTCCTCGGAGCCACCAGCTTCAGACAACCCATTGATTCTGTCTAATCATCCACAATTGATGATCACTCCCCACACGGCTTGGAGCACACTCGAAGCCCGGCAGCGCTTGCTAGCTGGCGTCGCTGAAAACATTGATTCATTCATCGACGGTTCTCCGACAAATCGTCTTACCTAGAGAGCCCCCATGTTAGATCGAACCACAGGCTTATCGTTTGTACTTTTCGACAGTTCCCTTCCTTTTAAAGAAAGCAACTACATCAAGCTAGCAATCATTAGTGCAATTCGTTTAACTCATGGTAAAAACGATTCATCTCACAAGATTTTTAACAAATAACGAACACCTACTATGGAAGAAACTGATCTCATTACGTCGCTCGCACCCGCCATCACAGAACAACTCAATTCAAAAGACACCCCCTACGTTAGAAAGACATACCAGCGTCTCATCAAGCTCGTTGACATAGACGACGAAGAAGCAATCAAGATGTTAGCTCTTTGCCTAGCAGATGAATCTAACAGAATGTTCATCGACAAGCGCAGCTTCGATGAGCTACGCTACCAGCAATTGCTCAACGCATTGCCCGAGTTACCAGAAGGCTAGATTTCTTGCTCTAAAGCTTTGAGCCTGAGAAAGAGCTGAGCCGCCACTTTTTGCTGAGGTTGTAGCTCGGATTTTGCATCGGAAATATGGCGGCGCATGCTCTCAAACATGGGTGTGTAACCATTATAAAATGCACGCACTCGATCAATGTAGTCCCCGCTTAAAGACTTCCTTAAAGCAGGTACAGAGTCTTCTAGTGACTCAGCAAAACTACGGTTCACCAATGAGCCCGTACGGCGGCTATAGATCACAGATCCAGCCAAAATAGCGAATCCCAAGCCGACAAGTGTCAAAGCTGCTATCCCCAGTGGCTTATCAGTTAAAATACCTATCAAGCTACCGGCCGTAAGAAGAAACAGTGCCAATTTTACAACCTTCCGCATGATCATGTACCGACGAGTAACCAGCACATCGAGAAAGCGACGGAGTTTGAGGTGTAACATTGCCTGACTCACAGATTTAGTCATACCCTCGCAGAACAACTCCTGTTGCTCATCGAAGCTTGCTTCATTGAAGTCCCCGACATCGATCGAGAGCCGGTCTTCTAGATGGGGTCGCATTTCTCCCCATTTAGTACGGCATTGCTGACGCATTTTCTCAGTTTCAACTCTCGCGTATGACTCAGCCTCCTCACAGACTTTTTCGATCATGAAATGCTCCACCTTAGAAGCCGTGTCACCTTTACCGAATAATGCGATGTGGCTAGCAACCACTCCAGTGCGCAGACGAGTGAAACGCATCACACGCTTGATCTGACTACTCAACAAAAGACTCAGTTGGCTCATATTGGACATCACGTGGCGGACTTCTTCTTCACGAGACCTGTCGATTTGAGCTTCGATCGACTGAAGGTATTCTTGCTCGCCCGCAAGATTTCGCGAGCGATCATCAATATTTTCCTCCGTCCTACGCAACATTTCATAGGTAGTTTTATACACATTCCGGAGCTCTCTTCTTCGGTCAACTGATCGATTTAGCGTCAGATTGACATGCGCTAAACAATCACTCAGCCCAGATCCGTCATGAATGCTAAGCGCAAACTGAGGGATGGCTATGTCGACGCGTTTTTGACACAGCTCACGCATGTGCCCTAACAACATTGGGATATCTTCGGCTTCACGTCGGTCAGACTGCTGCAACACGAGGGCTGAGCGCATCCGCACTTTAGCATGCTTGGCCTCCACAGCTTCCCAAGTCACTGCAGACCATGGATTTTCAGCTGGGAACACCCAAAACAAAAAATCTGTCCGTTCCAACAAATAATCTAAAGACGCATGCTGTTCATCATTCAGTTTCCCGTAATCTTGAACCTCAACAATCTCAACGCCTTTTACTCCTCTAACGTAATGCTTTTCACAGGCCTGCTCCGCATCTTCAAAGACTCGGTAAGCTAGATTTCGAATAATCGATACCGAGGGGGACTTTAAAGATTCGCCGGCATAGTTCACACCAGTTAGACTCCCAACCAATGAGGTCTTACCAACCCCGTCCTCTCCAATCACTACAAAACGTAAAGGCCTGCGCAGTTGGTCATCCAGCAATTCTTCCCCTTCTGTAAGAGGCGTCGATGAGCGTTTGGCTAACACTCGGGTGTAACGAATGAGTTCAATCAGTGCATCACGCGTCTTTGCATATTCCCCCCCCAGCATAGGACCTAACGAGCAGCAACAGACTTCTGTGCAATAAGCTGAGAAACAGTCACAAACTGGTAACCTTTCCTCAACAGTGTGTCGATCGTCTGGGGCATCGCATCGACTGAACTACCGTGTAAATCATGGACCAGCAAGATTGATCCATTACGCGTACCACTAATCAGACGCTGAGCAACCACACTAGGGCCTGGTTTCTTCCAGTCGAGTGGGTCCACATCCCAAAGCACTATCGGGTAACCATATTCACGGTACACCCATTCTCTTTGCTTTTGGTACATTGATCCATACGGTGGACGCATCGTGCGCGGTTGAACACCGCACGCGTTCACAATCGCATCACGCGTTTTATTCAACTCACGACGTACCCTGTCGTCGCTGAGTTTTTTCAAGTTTGGGTGCGTCCACGTGTGGTTTCCAATCTCATGACCTTCTGAAACAATGCGTCGGATAATATCAGGGTGATTAGCTGCACGCTCACCGGTCACATAAAAAGTAGCCTTCACATTACGGCGGCGTAGCATATCGAGCAAGCGAGGTGTGTGTGATGGATTTGGACCATCATCAAAAGTTAGCGCAATGAGCTTTCGGGAACGGGAACCACTACTTATACTGGTAGCAGACATCCTTGAAAAATCAGAAGAAAGACGCATCTCTGGGTTTTGGGGCACCGGTCCATTGATACTCGTTTCGCCATATCCTGTATTCTTACCGACTAGACTAGGTACTGACGGCTCTTCAGATACATCCTTCGATGCACAGCTGGAAAGACCCACGATAAGGGCAACTATTGAAAGAGATTTGCTTACAGGGCGTAGAAAAAGATACATCATAAAACTGTATTTACCCTTAAAGGAGATTAACTCAACTGTCACGCACCAACCCCAAAATGTTGCGGTAAGAAACATAGACTCCATATTCTATTTATTTTACACTCCACTTTAATTATGTTGAGAGGCTACTTGACCATCGGACTTCACTATTTATAGTCCTAATAATTCGAAGTATATGAAATATCTCTTAATCGTAGCCTCTCTGGCATCCGCGTTTTTGTTCAGCAGTTGTTACCCATATGACCCTTATTACCAAGGCACCTCGAATTATGGTGGCAGCTCCTATCTCTCTGGCTTCGACAACACTCAAGCTGGCCAAACTCCGATCCGACACAATGGTCAGGTCGCTTCTCAAGGTTACTGGGATGGAGACGGTGTCAGTGGCTCCCCTAAAATTCTAATCAATCTAGACGACCAACGCGCCTACTACTTCAAAGGCGACACCTTAGTCGGCGTCACACCAATTTCTACTGGATCTGATACCCATGGCACTCCGCGTGGCCGCTATAAGGTCACTCAAAAAGAAGCAGACCACAAATCCTCACTCTACGGAGTCATCAAAAATGTTGAAACTGGTCAGACAATTATCAGCGACGCTGACACGCGCAAGCATCGGCCAGGACCTGGCGAAGTTTTTGTGCACGCTCCAATGCCGAATTTTATGCGCTTCAATGGAGCAATAGGAATGCACGCTGGATTCCTCCCTGGCTACCCTGCTTCTCACGGCTGTGTTCGCATGCCAAAGAGCATGGCTAAAACTTTCTTTGATAACACCCCTCACGGCACCCCCGTGATTGTCGAGTAATGCAGGCTGGTCCTACTCACACCTTTGAGCTCGACGTTGTACAATGCCACGCAATGCTCAAGGCTAAAAATCCCCCATTACTGATCGATTGTCGCGAACTCAATGAATACACTCATTGTAGAATTGAGGGAGCCACCTTGGTACCGCTTTCAAATTTTATAGGGACAGCTGAAGAGGAATTCCCTAGTGCCGAAACCCCAGCCATCATTTATTGCCACCATGGTGTTCGTTCGCTCAATGCTGTAAACTACCTGAGAGAACAAGGATTTACCCACAGTTATTCGATGGCTGGTGGTATCGACCAATGGTCACTCCTTATAGATCAAAAAGTCCCTCGCTATTGACTGGTAATAGAAAGCGCTGACTAGGTGGTCACTATCCTCCTAAGTAGGACATTTCCTTTTTTGCTATGGGTGCCATCCCCTCACTGCGTAGTTCCGAATAGCGATCATCGCGTGCCCGCCAGAGCATAGAAACTCTACTCACTAATTGCTGGTGTGTTTCACCCTCGCGCAGTGGAGTTTTTATATCGTAACCTGAATGCGCAAATAAGCAGGTGTAAAGATGCCCGTCCGCTGATAGACGCATCCGATTACAATCACGACAAAATGGTTTACTCACCGAGCTGATAAACCCAACTTCAAAGCCATCATGCCCCTCCACATGGTATCTTTTAGCGGTCTCGCCAATTGCAACATTGGTCACGGGCTCTAGAGAAAAATGTTCTTGTAACTTTTCTAACACCTTTAGCGAAGGTACTACTTGCTCGTGTTTCCACCCATTGGTATTACCAGTGTCCATAAACTCTATGTAACGAATCGAAATATTCCTTTCATGGGCAAACTGAGCGAGCGGTAGCAACTCAGATTCATTGATTCCCTTCTGCACAACTGTGTTTATCTTCACTCCAAGACCTGCTGCCAGTGCTGCATCAACCCCCTCTATCACCCTATCAGCCTTAGCTCCGACTCCATTCATTTTACCAAAGATGGCGTTATCTAGAGCATCGAGTGAAACCGTCACGCGGTGGAGACCTGCTTCGGCTAGCTTCTGTGCATTGGCCGTTAGCAAGGATCCATTTGTTGTCATCGCTACATCATCTACGCCTTCGATCGTCGCTAGCCTCCTGATTAGGACATCAAGGTCGCGCCTCATTAGTGGCTCGCCACCGGTGAGACGTAGTTTACGCACACCCACACTAACTAAACTACGAGCGATCATCTCTATCTCACCAAAACGTAGAATCTCCTCTCGTGGCAGGAACGCATAGTTTGCTCCAAAAATTTCGGCAGGCATACAGTACCGGCACCGGAAGTTACATCGATCCGTGACAGAGATGCGAAGGTCGCGCAAAGGACGCTGTGCTTTATCAGTGACGCTCATCTGCCAGAGACGCTAATGCGGATTGCACTTAGAAACAAAAGAAAAAATAGCAATTTTCTATTGGCAGTAAGGGCGATGCACGCTTCCTTTATTCCAAGTAAGTCTATGAAACCGTTGACCACACCAGCAGACGCTATCCAACTCATTGAGTCTAACCTCCCAGCAGCTGCCGAAGTTACTATTACGCTCGATCAAGCCTTTGGTAAACTACTGCGAAGACCAGTCATCGCGGACCGAAATATTCCGCCATTTGATAGAGCCATGATGGACGGCATCGCCATTCATTCATCAGCTCAGCGCGGTTCTCTCACTATCGAAGCTGTTCAAGCAGCAGGATTACCAGCTCTCACATTACAATCTACCAATGCTTGTCTGGAAGTGATGACCGGAGCGCCAGTTCCTATTGGCTGTGATTGTGTCGTCCCGATAGAAGAAGTCACTATGACGAATGGTCAGGCCACAATTTCTGCTGAATATTCCTACGCTCCAGGAAATTTCATCCACAAAGAAGCCAGTGAGCACCTTGCTGGCGATATCATGTTAGAAGCTGGCACTGAGCTCGGAGCTGCCGAACTAGCTATCGCCGCCAGCTGTGGGGCGAGCACACTCTATGTCTCACGTACTCCTCAAATTCACCTAATAACATCTGGCGACGAAGTCATTCCACCAGAAGGCACTCCAGAGCCATTCCAAATTCGTGCTAGCCACCCTATAGCTATCCAGTCTGCCATCCACTCGGAAAACCTTGGGACTGTGACGCACACACATATCCCCGACGACGAACTAGCCACAAGAGATGCTCTTCAACACTCCATCGCGACAGCTGATATTTTAATTCTCACGGGTGGAGTATCCAAAGGGAAATTTGATTATATCGCTCCCTTGCTCAATGAGATTGCCAGCGCAGCTGTGTTCCACGGCATCAGCCAACGCCCAGGCAAACCTTTTGCCTACTTTGAGAGCCCCATTCCCATCTTTGCTCTTCCAGGAAACCCGCTTTCGGTAATGGCCTGCCTCGCACGCTACGTCCTCCCGGCATTGAAATTCCACCTAGGGATTCCCAATGGTGTGAAGAATTTGCCACTTTCCACACTAGCCCCACTGCACCCAAAGCTCACACAACTGCTAGCTGGGCGAATTGAAGATGGGATAATATACCCGTCCTCGCCAAAAAACTCAGGAGATTACGCGGCAGTCTTAGGTTGCCACGGAGTCATCGAAATCCCCTCTTCGACGACAGCCAGGCCAGCTGGAGCTCACTATAACTTCTACCCTTGGGCTCAAATTTAAAACTATGTTTACCATCACAGGATCACCTATCGACCACGCCGCACTGCGCGAGAAAGCACTCTGCAACACAGCTGGCGGATTTGTTAGCTTTGAAGGATGGGTACGCAACCATCACGAAGGACAAGCCGTCGATTCCCTAGAGTACTCAGCCTACGTCAGCCTCGCGGAAAAAGAAGGCTCGCGGGTCATCGAGGAAGCTCTCGAAAAATTTAAAGTCACCACTGCCCATTGCGAACATCGCATCGGGCATCTGGCGATTGGCGATATGGCCGTCTGCATCACCGTCTCAGCAGCCCATCGCGATGCAGCCTTCGAAGCCTGCCAGTATATCATTGATCAAACAAAATCACGCGTCCCTATCTGGAAAAAGGAACACTACACTGACGGCTCTACCGCCTGGCCACATTGTGCCAAATGTGCTGAAGGCGTGAAACATACCCACTAAATTTTTCATCTCTAAAATTCCTTTAGCCTTTTCCTATTCCATTACGCCATATCCTTCGACCATAGAGTAGAACGTAAGCTAGAGGTTCTTGTCGTCGGTCGGCTGAGGCGTGGCGCCAGTGCATAAAACTTTACCTTATACATAAAATCAGACCTTTAGTAGAACGCGTTGGCCATTCCTCTTCGCCTAGATTTGTTGTTGAGGTGCAGCGCTTCCAATTGGTTTTCAGCTAGCGTGGCACTGTTTTAAGGCGATTATAGAAATCCCACGCCAGTCGACACGGCACTAACATAATATGGCATGAACGAGGTGATCATTGAGAAAATATATGCTTCGGCACTGCCTTCACCCATGTAAATCCACTCAGCACCCACCGCGTGTAATCAATATTAACATCTAGCATATCTCATTAGCACTTACTCGTTGTGCACTAACCACACTGAGTCCCATAGCCACGCCTAAGATAGTTTAAAATTTCTACATACTTGGTCAAGCGACTAGTCATTGGTATTACAGTGACCGACGCAACTAGGATGCTACACATTGTGAATAGCTTTATTGATAGTGCTTCTGAGCACCCTTTAATTCTCTACACACTGATTCCACTAAAGCCTTTGGAGCTAGGGCTTTGGCATTTCTCCCCCAACTCAGCACTACTTGAGTCACTTCCGTCAGATTATCCAAGCTCATTGTCAATTCAATCTTCTCGCCCATATCATCGAGAAACCTTATCTGCTGACTAGGGTGCCATAGCCTCTCTTGGCCTAGCCGTGCTGCCCAACCACTCAGCTCAATAACCACCTCAATGGGCTCTTCTCCACCAGACCTACCACTCCAGACTCCTATTCCTCCGCCCAAATGCTCACTAATACTAAAGTCATCAGGTCGCTCAAACTGGGCTTTGAGAACCTTTACTGCAGTCATCCTCTGAAGCGCAAATGTTCGTAACTCTTCACGTCCGAGATCATAGCCAATCACATACCACCCCCCATATATTTCCCCCACGTGGTATGGTTGAATTTTCCTATGTGCCGACGCAGCTGCCTTGATTCCTCGGTATTTAAAGCTCACTTCATTTTGCTTCAAAACGGCTTCGGCCAGTTTACCAAATAAGGTGAGGTCAGCCTCAACCACCGCATTCTTTTTGATAGAAAATGCTTCATCTAGGTCGTTCCACCTCAAACTAACCTTTCCCTCCAATTGCCGTGACAGCCTTTCAAAGGCTGGCTGCAACGACTCAGCTAGCTTGGTCCCCTGAATCACTCCCATAGCACTGCGAGCTAAAAATAGTGCCGCCAAATCTTCCACTTGTAGGTCCACCAATGGAAAATTCTCTAACTCCCCCACTAACTCGTAGCCATGGAGCTGCGGGTTATATTGCAAATCAATCCCCATTTGATCGCGCATGTAAGTAATGTCACGCTGGATTGTTTTAGGCTGCACCTCAAACAGGTCAGCAAGTTTTCTACAATTGGGGTAGTTACCGTTTTTAACAGAATCAAAGATACTCATCATTCTCACCGTTGCAGTTCTACCACCTCCAAATGTACTCATACACCATCAGCTAACATAGATTAAGTAGCCTCAAAACATCCAAATCAATAAACCTTTCATAGTTACGCCAATAAATGTCCCACCAAGCCACGCTAAAGTTTAACCGTGACTACTAACAAGAAACATCCCTAGGCCTATTGAACCTCACCACACTCATTCTATTTGCCTCTATGACTCCTGAAAACACCCCGCTCACCTGATCTGATCCAACAGAATACAAAAGAATTTGAACAATGGAAAACCTAGTGCGCTACCCAGTGCATGAAAGTAAAGACCCGACAGCCTTCGCATTAATCAAATCCAGCAATAACAACCAAGCCATTGCATTCTACTATTACGGTGGATCCAGCCCTAGACTACTTAGATTAGCCAGTGTCGAATCAGTCTTTCGCATTAACAACTCACCACACACCTACGCCTCAGCCTATTGCCAACAGCGTCATGAGAATAGAATTTTTAGAGTCGATAAAATATCTCTTCCTCAGCGACAAACAATACTTCGTGTCCGACAAAATTCATAGTTGGCAATCTGCGCTAAAGCGTTAGTTTGTCGATATGCACAAAGCAGCAGTTCTTTCCTTAGCATCCATAATCATCGCGACGACAGGCATCACATCTTGTGGTAACTCTAACGACAAAGTCCAACTTGCCACTGGCCAAATTGCAGTAGGTAGCGCCGAGGAATCCAGCCGACTCTATAGTCATGCCAGAGCTCTAGAAGCAAAAGGCAGCACAAACAAGGCAACTAAAGCATATGGTAAAGTGGCTGATGACTATCCCATGTCAAAAGAAGCTCCAGATGCCCGCATAAGACAAGCTGAGCACCTCTACGATAATGGCGAGCTAATGAAATCCTTTGAGAAATACCAATCTTTCATCACCCAATACCGTGGCACTTCGCAGTACAATAAGGCAATCCAACGCCAGTCAGATGTTGCCCATGCGGCCTCTACCGGACAAATTAAAAATAGCTTCCTTGGCCTCAAGTCTGACATCCCACGCAGTAAGGTGGAGAAGATGTTCCTCCAGGTACGCGACAACGCTCCGTTTGGCCCCACCGCTCCTAAAGCACAATTCGGACTAGCTGAAATGTGGCAGAATGACAAAAACCTCAGTAAAGCAATCAAAGGATACGAGGACCTCTACGTCCGCTACCCGAAGTCATCATTGGCACCAGAAGCTCTCTACCGCGTGGGTAATCTTCTACTCCAACAAACCGAAGACGGTAACCGTAACCGAGGCAACCTCGATACTGCTAACACCACCTTTACTGATTTGACCTTGCTCTACCCAAATACCAAACAGGCTAAGAGCGCCAAAACGATCCTCAAACAAATCAAAGGATCTGACATCCAACGAAGCTTCGCGATTGCTGAGTTTTACGAAAAGAAAAAGCAGTACCCATCAGCTGCCTTCTACTACAATGAGGTCATCCGCTCCACTAAGTCAGGATCAGACCTAAACCAGCGCGCAACGCAACGTCTCGCTGCTCTGCCTAAATAAACCTTTTAGACCACATGCTTCGTAATCTACTCGCTGCCGCCCTCTGCCTCACAGCACTCACATCCTGTGCCGGCTACCAGCTAGGCAACGTTAAACCCTCCGAGCTTAGCGCCGTCCATTCCATCGCTGTCCCTCTATTCAAGAATGACACCCAAGAACAGCGACTCGCTAGTCTCGCCACGAATAGCATGGTCGATGCCATCACCCGTGATGGCACCTTCGAAATTGCCTCAACAGCTGATTCCGACGCCGATCTAATCGCTACTATCAGCAGCGTGGAGTACTCCGAGAGACGCTTCTCCCGCTTCGATTCACTGAAAGCCTCGGAAATGTACATGAAGCTCGTAGTCGATTGGAACCTTGTCGATAGTCAAAATAAAATCCTCTCGAGAGGTGTTGCCATAGGCCGCACTCAATTCTCAGTTGACTCAAATCAACAAACCTCACGCAGCAATGCCTTTCCTGATGCTGCAAAAGACGCTGCTGAGATCATCATGCTACGTATAGCTAACGGATTCTAATTATGATTAGTTTTGTACCCACCCCGATTGGAAACCGTGGCGACATAACGCTTCGCGCGATTGAGGTTCTAAAAGAAGTAGACCTCATCACCTGTGAGGACACGCGTCACTCGCGCCCACTTCTCGAGCACCTCGGAGTCTCCAAACCCGTCATCGCTCTTCATGACCACAACGAGGCTAAAAAAACTCCGGAACTCATCGAGAAAGCTCTTCAAGGTACAAACATAGCAGTCATTACCGATGCTGGGATGCCAGCAATCTCAGATCCTGGTTACCGCCTCATGCAGGCCTGTATTGAAAATGGGCTTGAGTACACTGTCCTACCCGGCCCCTCAGCAGTTCTCACCGCACTTGTTGGCTCAGGTTTCCCTTTGCATGCCTTCTTCTTCGGCGGCTTCCTTTCTGTCAAAAAAGGCAAACGCACCAAGGCTCTACTCGCAGCAGCTGAATCTGAGCACACCTCACTTTTCTTTGAGTCACCCCACCGCCTCACATCCACTCTGGAAATTCTCAACAAAGAGATCCCGGACCACCAAATTTGCGTGGCTCGCGAGCTGACTAAAAAATTTGAAACCTACCACCGCGGCACATCAAAAGAGCTTTTCGATCACTTTAGTCTTCATAAACCAAAGGGTGAAATCGTTATCCTGCTGACTCCTAAATCCTGAACCTCACATCACTGAATGCTGAGTTTTTCTACATGCTGGAACAATGCTCGACACAACTGTGGCGAAAAAGTTATCGATGAAATCGTCGAACTAGGTTTCTACAACATCGAGCTCAGCCACGGCATGATGATCACCAAGCTTCCTGGAATTTTAGACGCATTTCAAAAAGACAAATTCAACTGCTGTGGGGTGCACAACTATTTCCCCTCGCCCGTTGAGGTTATGATCGATGCCCCGGACGCCTATGAATACACCTCACACCGACCCTATGACCGGAAACGCGCACTAGAGCTCACCCTCAAAACTCTGGAGATGGCATCGCGATTCGAAGCCGACTACATGGTGCTCCACATGGGATCAGCCCCTATGAAACCTAAGCGCTGGACCAACAAACTCACAGCTCTCGTCAAAAAAGAAAATGACGACACCAAGCGCTACCAGAAAATCAAAGAGAATTTCATCAAAAAACGGGCAAAAATTGGTAAAATCTACTACCCACGCGCAATCGAAGCGCTAGAAGAAATCACTGAAAAGGCCACCGAACTCGGAGTAAAACTGGCAGTGGAATCTCGCTCGCGATACGAAGACATGCCCACTGAGACTGAGATGCTCGCTCTCCAAGAACATTTTAAAGATAACCCAACCGTGGGTTACTGGCACGATTTCGGTCACGTTCAGCTCAAGCACAACATCCACCTCCTAGACCACGATGAATGGCTCAAAAGCATGAGCCCCTATCTCATCGGCTGCCACGTCCACGATGTCTATTGGCCCGAGCTGGATCACCGGGTCCCACTCACTGGTGAGATCGACTTCCCTAAATTGCTCCAACATTTTGACCCGAAAATGCCACACACCTGGGAACTCAGTCCAACTCGCCACCCCGAGCAAATCAAACAATCGCTGAAACTCTGGAAAGAACAATTCCCTGAAACCTTGGTCTAACATATGAGTAAGTGGAAGACATTCCTGATTGGAGAACTCAGCTGGAAGCGGCTCGCTAAATCATTCATCTCTATCTACGTGATTCTCTTGGTTATCGCTGTCAGCCTAGGCGACTACCTCATCTTCGTTCCCCCCACACCGAACTACACGGCAGAGTCTGCTCACATCACATTGATAGAAGGCAGCGAGTCAGACAGCAAACTGGCCACCTACTATCGCCCGGCGAAACCCGGCATGCCCACCCTCCTCTGGTCTCACGGTAATGCTGAAGACCTCAGCTCTACCAGTTTTCTTAACCTCTTTCACCAAGCTGGTTTTGGCATCTACGCATACGACTACCCAGGCTACGGTCTCAGCGACGGATCTCCAAGCGACCGTAGTTGCTACGGCGCCATCGAAAGAGCCTACGAAGACCTAACGGGTACCCACAAAATACCCAGCAAGGACTTGATCCTTGTCGGGCAATCAGTGGGCTCCGGACCGACCACTTACCTTGCCACACAAAAATCAGCTGCTGCAATGGTTCTCATCACGCCACTCACCAGCATCTACCGAGTCGCCTTTAAATACCCTATCTTTCCTCGCGACCGATTCCCTAACATTGAGAGAATCAAAAACATAACCTTACCCCTGATGCTAATCCACGGAGATCAAGACGAAGTCATTCCACAGTCACACGGTAAAGCTCTGGTCTCTGCACACAAAGGTAAGCACGTTTTCCACAGTCTTGAAGGACGTGGTCACAATGACATCTACGGAGATTCGCCTGAGGAAATCGAAGCCTACATTCAGCTCTTCCTCGACTTCTCTCAGTCACTCAAAACCGATACGATTTCTACATCGAAAAAGTGACGCATCACCTCACGGTAGACATCGACCTTTAAATCGGGCAACCAAGCTGCATCGAACTCCTCTGGACGAACCCAATCGTAGTCGCTGAATTCCGGATTATTTTCACCTAGATCAATTTCAGGTGCAGACTTCTTTAAGCGGCAAAGGAAATACGTTTGCTTCTGGCCATCGAACTTTTTCTTTTCTCGCACTTTTGGAGGATAGAGGTATTTATACCCCCCCTTTTCTTCTAGCACTTTATAATGCTTTTTCTCCAAGCCTACCTCTTCCCAAACTTCACGGTAAAGCGCCTCTCGATCCGTCTCTCCTTGATCGACACCCCCTTGCGGGAATTGCCACGCTCTAGCATTGTTAGACCTTTCACAGACAAGAATCTCGCCTTCTCTATTTATGATAACGGCAGCTACGTTTGGGCGGTATTTTGGCATCAAGAGATTCATCTCAACTTGCGCATCCCTTGTAAACCAAGATTTTCACAGAATAACGTAACCATCATTGCCAGCCACCTTAGAAACAGTATAGAAACAGTATAGAAACCATCTATTATGAAATTCTTTTTACCAATCATCGCCATCACCGCTGCTGTCATGGCGCCCATCTCAGCCTCGGCTCAGAATAAAAATGATAACGTCACGGACCAAAACTCCGCACCCAAATTCTGGGAAGCTAAACTCCCAGGTGGCAGCTACATGGTTTCTCTAGCACGTATCTCATCCATCAGTATGAGCACTTACCACGTCAAGGGCGCTGTCGTCCATGAAGTCGATATCGAAACTATGGGAGCAGCTCTAACACGCTTCTACGCCATCGAAGCTCTAGGTGAAAGCAATGGCTCGAATGTTGCATCCAACCTCATCAGCCGAGCTAAGGACATAGGCAAAGAAGCAGGTGAAAAAGTAGGCGTCGATCCTGACACCACTGTCCACAAAGAATACCCGATCACTACCCACGCCAAGACCATCGAGTTCCGCGTCATCGACAAAGATGACCTCAGCGAGATCTACAAATCCGTCAGCAAAGCATGGAAAGAGAACCGAGGCCGCAGAATTACCATCAAGTAAGCCCCCCCTGTAAAAAATTTGATCATACCCAGTAGCGCAAAACGCTCTGGGTATTTTTTTATCCCAGCAACCATCTGTGTAAATCACAGGCATCCCACCCTGGGCTACCGCGGCTTGAAACAGCTCTGCGGCGGAATCGGCTTGAGGAATGTGGTGGGGCTTCATCATCCACCTAGCCAACAACTGTAAAACACACCAAACACCTAAACACAAAAAAATCGAATACATCAAACACACATAGACAGTGCGCTCTGTATTCGATTTAATTCCAGGAAATCGTCCTACCCCTTACGAATCACCAAGATCCAGTTCTTGGTTCTTAGGTGCTCGAACCACGCGATCAACAGCGTGTTTGGTTACTAGATTACCTCGCACCCCCCGCCCCTTGATTGCTATGTCCTCAAACTTAAATGGTCTTGATAGGTTACGCAATCTGAGCTGCGCCTTGAGATGAACTAGCACAATGTTATCGTTCGATTCTGCTTCACTATCATGTACAGCAAAATAGAGAATGCGTGTCCCCTTCGTCGCTGTTGCTAGATCGTATTCCTTGTCGCGCGTGACTCCTCCGATTCGGAAACGCTTGGCTCGAATCGGTCCATCACGGCCTTCGCGGTAGATCACGGAATAGACCTTTTCTTCCTCCTTACGGAAAATGGCAATATGCTGTGGGCGCTTACCAACGAAGAGCTTCTCGGCTACTTTCATCACCTTCATCTTACCGTTAGTGCCAATCACTATCATGTCATCGAGCTCGGAACACTTCTCTAATGACTCTTCTTTCTTCAGACCAAAACCTGCAAACCCATTCTTACGATCGATGTAAAGGACCTCATTTGCCACGACTACCTGAGTCCTATCCACCTTAGCAAAACTAGAAATTTCTGTCTTCCGCTCGCGTCCTTTACCGTACTTCTTCGCTAGATTCTTAAAGTAACTTATCGTGAATCTTGTTAGATTCCGCAGGTTTTTCTCCACCTCAGCAATAGAATCTTCCAGCGCCTTGAGCAACTCATCAGCCTTCGCACTATCAAATCGCGTCATGCGTAGAAATGGCAACTTAGAAAGCCTCACAATATCTTCCTCCACCACATCACGCTGAAGTAATTTTTTAAATGGTTTTAGTCCCTTATCGATCACAGACACAACTTCCTCCATGCTCTTACAGTCTTTCATAGAAAGATAGATCTCATTCTCGATGAAGATCTTCTCTAACGAGCTAAAGTGCCACTTGTCATTAAGTTCAGCCAAACGAATTTCTAATTCCATCTTCAGCAACTCCTTGGTGTGGAAAGCTGTATGTTTGAGGATATCATGCATCCCCATGAACTTAGGCTTGCTGTCGATAATCACGCAGGAATTCGGTGAGATGCTCGATTCACAATCAGTAAACGCATACAACGCATCGCGCACAATTTCAGGGTCTGACCCAGCTGGAAGATGCACTAGAATTTCTGCGTTCGCAGCAGTATTGTCCACCACCTTGGATATCTTGATTTTTCCTTTTTCGTTCGCAGCCACGATGTTGTCCATCAAACCGCCAGTCGTTGTACCGAAGGGAACTTCTGTAATGCGCAATAACTTTTTACTGTCAATCTCAACTCTAGCACGCACACGCACTTTGCCGCCACGTAGACCCTCTCGGTAATCGCTAGCATCCATGATTCCACCAGTAAGGAAATCTGGTAAAATCTCAAATGGTTCATTGCGAAGTGCACAAATACTAGCGTCAATGAGCTCAATAAAGTTGTGCGGCAAAATCTTACATGCCAACCCAACCGCGATCCCCTCAACTCCTTGCGCTAATAATAAGGGGAACTTAACAGGAAGACAGACTGGCTCTTGGTTACGCCCATCGTAACTAGGCGTCCAGTTAGTGGTTTTAGGGTTGAAAGTGATCTCTTTTGCGAAAGGTGTTAGGCGGGCCTCAATGTATCGAGGTGCAGCCGCACTATCACCAGTGAGAATGTTTCCCCAGTTTCCCTGGGTATCAATCAACAGGTCTTTCTGGCCTAGGCCGACCATCGCATCACTTATCGAAGCATCTCCGTGCGGGTGGTACTTCATCGTGTTTCCAACCACGTTCGCCACCTTGTTGTAACGCCCATCGTCTAACTCGCTCAAGGAATGTAAAATACGTCTTTGAACAGGCTTCAAACCGTCTTCCACATACGGCACGGCACGTTCTAAGATCACGTAACTCGCGTAATCCAAGAAATAATCCGCGTACATATCCCGTAAACTCACCTCTGGCAATTCTTCCTGACTCATAAAGTATTTAAGATTGCTTAAGATCACCATTCCCCCGCTCAGCGTCAAGGCGATTCGACTAACGTATATTGGGAATACTTGAAGTCTCACTACTTCGTCATTTTCTCAATCACCACCATACTGGCCTAAACCTTTTGTGAGCTTCCCCACTGATTTTGGTCAAGGAATGTCTAAATTGTCTGTTGATTAGTTAGGCTGCTTTTTCAAGGTGCAAGTGTAGTTCTAGGAACTGCTAGCCCTAAACCCCAAGAAATAAGTGCTTAACCCCTATTTTAATCCTTGATTATTCAACGCAGCATCTTGTTCTCTATTTTTAGTTTTCAGTACTGGGGAGAGGCGTTGTGTATTGTGTTTTACATGCTTTACACATAAACAATCTGTACCTTGAAGGGTTCCAATTAGCTCTTTCACTCATCTTAGCACCTGGAAGAAAATCAGCA
>NZ_JBDOPO010000293.1:0-4585 GCF_039830215.1 Rubritalea sp.
AGTTTCTTTCCGACGAAGGCGCTGACGAGCATGATGAGTGTGCTCTTGGGGAGGTGGAAGTTGGTGAGTAGGCGGTCGACTACTTTAAATTCAAATCCTGGGTAGATGAAGATGTCAGTTGCGCCTTTGCTTTCGTCTAGTGTGGTAGATTCTCTGCCGAGGCTTTCGAGGACACGCGTGCAGGTGGTGCCTACCGCGGTGACTCTCTTTGCCGTGTTGATTCGATCAGCGGTGTCTTTGCTGACTGAATAGCGCTCTGAGTGCATGTCGTGGTCTTGGATGAGCTCTGCTTTGACTGGCCGGAATGTGCCGATGCCTACGTGCAGTGTGAGGAATGCGTGATCGATATCCGAGAGAACTTCTGGGGTGAAGTGGAGGCCTGCTGTGGGAGCAGCGATGGCGCCTTCTTCTTCAGCGAAGACGGTTTGGTAGCGCTCCAGATCGGCTAGGTCACTATCGCGGCCCATGTAGTGCGGGAGGGCGAGAGAGCCGTGTTCGTGGATGTCGACAAATGTATCCCATTCTATCAGGCGGTTGCCATTTTCTAGGATTTCAATGACGGTGCCAATAGCATCGCCTACTTCGACGGTTCGGCCCGGTTTCATTTTCTTGCCAGGTCTGACCATGCATTCCCAGAGTTGCGGGCTAGGTCGGTCGGTGACGACGAGCTCAATCGCGTTGTCATTGGAGAAGACGCGAGCGGGGATGACTTTGGTGTTGTTGAGCACTAGCAGGTCATCAGGGGTGAAATACTCGTGGATGTCGGCGAACTGGCGGTGTTCGATTTTTCCCGAATCGCGGTGAATGACGAGCATGCGAGATCCGACACGGTTCTCAAGAGGTCTATTGGCAATGAGTTCCTCTGGGAGATGGAAGTCAAAGTCATCGGTGCGTAAGCTCATGACTTGGTTTGAACCTAAATTTGCTGAAGATTCAATATTGAAGTGTCCTAGAGTTGGATTAGTCTTTTGCCCGTGCTAGCCGCTCAAACTGCAATTCTTGATACCGATGGTAAATTTTTCCGTATTCGCGGGGAGCGTGTTTTCTTGAAGGTGGTGACTTATGGGCCATTTCCTGTGGGGGGAGTCGATCATGGATTCGAGTTAGTGCAAATCGTGCAGGCTGGATTCCATGCAGTGCGAGTCTATGGGGAGCCTGATTTTGCGCTGCTAGATGCAGCGCAGGCGAATGGATTGTTCGTGATTGTCGGTCTGGAATGGGAGTGGGATAGAGTTTTCACTGGAAATGGATTTTATACCATTTTTGAAAATGTCAAAGAGGGGATAAGACGGCAGTTGGAAAAGTGGGGGCAGCATCCAGCCGTGGTGAGCTGTTTGGTGGCAAATGAGGTGCGGCCAGACATTGCTAGGTGGCTTGGAGTGGAGCTAACTCGCGGGAGTCTCGAGGAGTTAATTGATTTAGTGAAGTTAGAATGCCCACACTTATTGGTCGCCTACGCCAGCTACCCGAGTAGTGAGTACTTAGAGCCAAGAAATGCAGATTACACAGCGATGAACGTGTACCTGGAGTCCGAAGCTGATTACAGGTCCTACCTGCGACGTTTGCATCACATTGCGGGTGACCGACCACTGCTCATATCTGAGTTTGGTTTTGATACTTTTAGGTCAAATGAGCAAAAACAGGCAGAAGTGCTGAGGTGGGGGGTGCAGGTGGCCCAGAGTGAGGGCTCTGCAGGCTGGACGTGCTTTGCCTGGTCAGATCTTTGGTACAATGGTGGGAGACTTGTTAATGACTGGGCCTTTGGCTTGGTGACTAGCGCGGGATGTCCGAAGTTGGCGTTCGGTGTGATTAGAGAAGACAGTTTAGAGCATTTCCCGATGCCTCTGATCTCAGTCATCGTCTGTGTCTACAATGGAGTACAGCGAGTGGGAGGTGCAGTGGAGTCGTTGCGCAATCTAAACTACCCTAACTATGAGGTTCTGGTTGTGGATGACGGTTCGACAGATGGTACTTTGGAGTTGCTTGAGCAATTCGATTTTATCCGAATTATTCACTCAGCGCACCTGGGCTTGAGTGTGGCGCGCAATAGTGGAGCATCAGCAGCAAAGGGGGAAATTCTTTCTTATATTGACGATGATTGTGAGGCTGATCGGGATTACCTCTATTGGCTGGCCAAAGCGTATGCAGCAAATGATTGGGGTGCCTGTGGAGGTCCTAACATACCACCCCCAGCAGAAGTAGAGGATGAGGCTGTGGTTGCTTGTGCTCCAGGAGCTCCCTCTCACGTAATGTTGAGTGATGTGGAGGCTGAGCATATACCAGGGTGTCATCTGAGTGTGCGTAAAGCAGTCTTTGACGAGATTGGTGGTTTTGGTGAGCAATACTGGGTGGCTGGCGATGATGTGGATTTTTGTTGGAGGTTACGCGAGGCTGGATATAAAATTGGATTTCACGGTGGATCATTTGTCTGGCATCGGAGGCGTACGAACTGGAAGCGTTATCTAAAGCAGCAGTGGGGCTACGGGAGAGCCGAGTCGCTCTTGATGGAGAGTCATCCAGAGTATTTTGGTAAGAATGGGATACGATGGGAAGGTTGCGTCTATGTTGGCTCGGTAACTGGCATCTCAAGCGCTTCTGTCATCTATCACGGTCTGGCAGGTGAGTCTCCCTATCAGATGACTTGGGCGACCATGATGCCTCAGAGGCTACTGGCCCGAGAGTGGTTCAGTTTCTCGACTAAATGGAAATTAATCATACTCTCGGCTCTTCATCCTTATGTGCGTGGGCTTTCTCGGAAGTGGTATTCTGGTCATATGACTCTTCCTCAGTTCCGTTGTTTTAGGAGGAAGTATGAGAGGTCTGAATGGGTGGATGAATATGTGAGCCCAGTCATTAGCGAGAACTTGAGGGCGATTCTTATCCAGCGACTCCAGGGGGAAGGGTGGCAATACGCAGGAGAGTATAGCGAATGGGATCTAACTTATGAGGATTCAATGTTGCTTGTCGTGGCTGAAAGGCTTGGTGATAGTTGGAGGATTAGAGTCAGATTTGAAGGGCTAACTGGGAAAAATATAGTGCAGAAATTAGTTTTTAATATCGCAGATTAAGTGTGTGGTAATATTCAGTAGTCGGTAGTTGTTGGCTACCTTTCATTTTATCCAGTGGATAGATGGGTTGAGGGGTGTTTCAAAGTCTGTATCTCATTCGAGTTGCTTTATATTCACTAACAGTATGGGTTCTCTCATTTTTTTTGATTGCTTGGGGCGATCGCAGGCACACAGATAAAGATGGGTTATTTAGGGTGGCTAAGATCACGGGCAAGGATAGCGGTATATTGTGGCCTGTGCTGCTCGGGGCTTTGCTTCTCGGGGTTTTGCTTGCGGCGACCGTTAAATTTGTTGCTATTCGGCATGCGGTAAACATATCTAAGTAAGGGGTAGTGGGGGGTCTAGACACAAAAAAACTCCGAGCAGCATGGCTGTTCGGAGCTTTGAGAAATGATTGGTAGTGTGGCTTAGGCGTAAACTACGAGGATTGAGTCCACTGGAGTGCTTTGACGAAGTGTGTCAGAGAGGATCACGAGAGGTGTGCCTTCTTTAACGAGCTCGTTTTCCTTAAGGAACTCAATAGCGTGGTTGATCGTGTCGAGTGGCTCGTCGTAGAAGGGAAGGACGTGTGGCTCGATACCGCGTGCTAGTGAAAGCTTGCGGCATGTGGCTGCCTCTGGTGCGAATGCGTGAATGCATGCTTCAGGGCGAAGAAGTGCAGCCTGAGTGGCCATGCGTCCAGCCTTAGTGAAGACAACAAGTTCAGCGCCTTCGAGGGAGTCTGCCAGCTTAGTAGCTGCGCGGATGACCTTCTGCTTATCTGTGCTGAGAACGGCAAGTTTGCCGTTTCCGATAGCGCCAGAGCGTTCAGTACGAAGAGCGATACGATCGAGAGTTTCAACACAGCGTGCTGGGTACTCACCTGTAGCTGTTTCACCTGAAAGCATGATCGCGTCAGCTTCTTCATACACTGCATTGGCAACGTCAGTTACTTCTGCGCGTGTAGGTGTTGGGTTGATGATCATTGACTCAAGCATGTGAGTGGCAACGATAACGCGGCGCCCAAGTTCGTGACAGCGGCGCGTGATGTGGCGCTGAATGATTGGGAGTTCTTCGACGTGTACTTCGATACCTAGGTCACCACGAGCGATCATGATGATGTCAGATGCGAGGATGATGTCGTCGATGTTCTTGATCGCTTCTTGGTCTTCGACCTTGGAGACGAGCTGTGAGCTACCGCCGAGCTTTTCCATTTCGGAGCGAAGTTCGTTTACGTGTGCTGCGTCGCGAACGAATGAACCAGCGATGTAGTCAGCCTTGCACTCAACTGCGAGTTTAAGGTCGTAGTGATCTTTCTCAGTGAGAGCTGGGAGATTGAGGCGTGTGCCAGGAAGGTTGATGTGGCGACGGTTGCCAACTTCGCCAGCTGTGAGTACTTCACAGATAAGGTTGTCTGCGTTCTTCTCCTTAATGCGCATGAGCATTGTGCCGTTGTCTACTACGAGCGTTGCTCCAGCAGAAACGTCGTCCATCATGCCTTCGTAGTTCACTGTTGTGGAGAACGGTATGGTTGCTGG
>NZ_JBDOPO010000245.1:0-1433 GCF_039830215.1 Rubritalea sp.
AGTAACCGTCAGCAAGTCCCTGCATAAGAGCAGAAGCACCGAGGCGGTTTGCACCGTGGTCAGAGAAGTTTGCCTCACCGAGAACGTGGAGTCCTGGAATGTTAGACATAAGGTTATAGTCAACCCAGAGCCCGCCCATTGTGTAGTGGACGGCAGGGAAGATCTGCATTGGTGAAGTGTAAGGGTTCTGACCTGATATCTTCTCATACATCTGGAAGAGGTTGCCGTAACGAGCGCGGACAAGATCTTCACCAAGACGTGCGATAGCGTCTTTGAAGTCGAGGAATACACCGAGACCAGTAGGGGCTACGCCTCGGCCATCGTCACATGCTTCTTTCGCTGCACGAGATGCAATGTCGCGTGGGCAGAGGTTACCGAATGATGGGTACTTACGCTCGAGATAATAATCGCGATCGTCTTCTGCGATATCGATTGCTGATTTCTTGCCTTCACGTATAGCTTTTGCGTCTGCCTGTGATTTAGGAACCCAGATACGTCCGTCATTACGGAGTGACTCAGACATGAGAGTGAGCTTAGACTGGTAGTCGCCACTAACTGGAATACAGGTTGGGTGAATCTGAGTGTAACAAGGGTTAGCGAAGTAAGCGCCTTTCTTGTGTGCTTTGAATGCAGCCATCACGTTACAACCCATCGCGTTAGTGGAGAGGAAGAAAACGTTTCCGTAACCGCCAGTCGCGAGACAAACTGCGTCAGCTGCGTGCGTTTCGACTTCACCAGTAACCATGTTACGAACGACTATACCCTTTGCGTGGCCATCAACCATAACGAGTTCCATCATTTCAGTGCGTGGGTGCATTTTCACGCCACCTCTGGAAACTTCTTTCTGGAGAGCTTGGTAGCAACCAATGAGAAGCTGCTGGCCAGTCTGGCCACGAGCGTAGAATGTTCGGGAAACCTGAGCTCCACCGAATGAACGGTTGTCTAGGAGGCCACCGTATTCACGCGCGAAAGGTACACCTTGGGCAGTTGCCTGGTCGATGATGTTTGTAGAAACTTCAGCAAGACGGTAAACGTTAGCTTCGCGTGCGCGGAAGTCACCACCTTTGAGTGTGTCGTAGAAAAGGCGGTAAACAGAGTCACCGTCGTTCTGGTAGTTCTTAGCAGCGTTGATACCACCCTGTGCCGCGATGGAGTGTGCGCGCCGTGGGGAGTCTTGATAGCAGAAACACTCAACTTGATAGCCGAGCTCTGAAAGTGTTGCCGCAGCGGATCCGCCAGCCAGGCCAGATCCGACCATGATGACTTTGAACTTACGCTTGTTAGCTGGGTTGATTAGCTTTGAGTTAAGCTTGTGCTGAGACCACTTTTGCTCAAGCGGACCTGCAGGAATTTTTGCGTCGATTGACATAATCTTAATTTTTTAAAGTTGAGGTACGTTGAGAGTTAGCGAATCCAACCAGCAAGAACTGACA
>NZ_JBDOPO010000245.1:1443-4572 GCF_039830215.1 Rubritalea sp.
GACACGGGGATTGAAACGAAACCAACCCAGATGAAGAGAGTGTATGCTTTAGCAGTACAATCGATAAGAGCTGCATTCTTTTTGGTGCGAAGGCCGAGAGTCTGGAAAATTGAGGAGAAACCGTGGCTGAGGTGGTTGCAGAGAAGTGAAACTGCAATAATGTAGAATGCACTCACTGGAATACTCTTAAACCCTTCTATGACCATTAAGTATGCATCACCATTGTTACCTAATTCAGCAAGTCTTGAGTCAATTCGCACTGTGTAGTGGAGGATGTGGAAGATCACGAATGCAATAATAGTGAGGCCTGACCAGATCATTACGCGGGAGGCCTTCGAGGCCTTGACTGTGGTGCCGCACTCATAGCGCTTTTCCTTAGACTTGCGGTTGGCAATAGTAAGCTGGATAGTAGCTACTACGTGGAGAACGAGTGAAGTGAGAAGCACAATACGTGCAATCCATACACCTGCGCCATGGAGCATTTGATGAAGGAATTCAGCGTACTCATTGAAGGCTTCAGCCCCCACAAACATGAGGAGGTTGCCGCTAAGATGACCCGCAAGGAAGCCGACGAGGATGAGGCCAGTAATGGCCACTACGAATTTTTTGCCGATGGAGGAATTCCAAAAGTGGCATAAGGAACAGGATGATGCGCTCATTGTATTTATGTCTGTGTGAGAGAACTTGTCGCGTAATACGGGTAAATCGCACAGATTTCAAGTAGTGCTTACGAAAAAAGGCACAATAATTAATGAGCGGGACTCATAAATGACTCAATTATACTTCATCCACATGATGATGAGTGTGCTTTTGTGTGGTCGATGCTGGGTGTAGCATGTTATGTTCAAGAGTGATGAATGCTAAATTGAAGTCGGTCGCGGAGGAACTTAAAAATGATCTAGCTCTAAGTCCCGATCTTAGAGCCCAGCAGCTTATTGATCTGGATGAAACTATCCATGAGAGTATGATTAGGTTCGAAGAGACTATGAACTCAGATCTGGGAGATGAGTGGCGCACGCTGAAAGATAAAATCGACACTTTGCGTGGGTATGCGCAGGTTGCTAAAATGCGGCTACTTTTTGGTGACGATGAATTGAGAGCTAAACTGGTCGCGATGCATCAAGATGCGGGAGTTGATTGTGATGAAGCTAAGGCTGCGATTGATGTGGAGCGAGACGCGCACAGAACTAAAGGCATAGCTGACGTTTTTAAGGCTTTGCTCATGTGGAAGGATTCTCCTGAAGAGCGTATGAAATAGGCTAGGATCGCTTGTATCGTTGCGAGTGAGTTGTATTGGATCAGTCGAGTAGTTGAGTATTATGACCTTGTCTTGGTCATGCATGCTTGTTGTCTGAATGATCTCCCCGATAGGATAGAGATGAAGAGGTTAAGATGAAGAGGGGGCAATGTTACAGATTAAAGGACACACTTGGAACAAGTGTGTTTGGCTCTGTTTACAAAGCTTATGATTCAATGCTAAACCGTGAAATGCCGCTCAAGCGCCTTAATAAGGGGAGCGAGCCAAGTGGCCATACGCGAAAATTTTATGAGCGAAGCTAGAGTAGTTAGCAACTCTATAGCATCCCAATATCTTGCAATTTACAATGTGAGTAGTCACAAGGAATTCATGTAATTGTGATGGTATGGCGTGTTGGGATTACTCTTAAAACTCTTGTTCAAAGGCATTTATTTCGGCCCGATGCTTTCTAGCATATAGCAGCGTAAATTTTACAGGGCTCAGCAGCTTCGGATAAAGCGATCATTCTGAACTGTGCAAATTAAGCCGGATCGCATAATGCTGGGCCTTAGCCAAGATAACTATTATGAACTCATAATCTTTGATTTCGGTACATCCTAATCGATGGACAGTGCTGCCCCCACTGAGGGTTTCACTCTAGTGGCATCGCTGAACGCGATGGCCCTTGAGCTTTTAAATCATCAAAAAAACACAGAGCAAAGTGATTCGGGATGTAGTGGCCGTGCGGTTGAATAAGTCTACAGTTGAAATAAACCGGCCTTAACCAGGTATTTCTCTACAGGGCTCATGTCCTGGCCTTGATGCTTTGGTCGTTCTATTCATTGAAAAAGGCTTTGGTCTTGGCATCTCGATCACGCATTGTTTCGTAGCTTTGGACTTCAATCTCGCCATAATATACAGCCCTCGGTGGCGCGCGATTATCATATTTTAGAGTGCTGTTCCTTTGCCTTTCTTGCTGAGGCGAGGTTTTGGATAGATCGTGTCTATTCCCATGATGCGTATCAATCGACAAAGACGTGCGACACAAGTAAAGTATCCTGACTTCTCTAGCACATCACGGAAGCGACGCTTACCATAAGTTGGCTCCCTGCAGGTATGGGCAATACGCTATATGCAAAGCTCATTTTCAGTACTCAATGACCGTGTTGGTATGTGAGCGAGAACCAACAATACTCTGGCATAGCCAGCTTATATCCATGGTCTCATCCTTACTTACTCCACTCGTCCTCTGGTAGGACGACACCTTGGATCTCATAGATCTCGAAAAAAGTTCGCCTCCGTTCGGAGTTGATCAATCAGGCTGATGAGGCGGTAATCTCTGCTATTTCATGGATTGCAAGCTACTCACGCAGCGCCTTTATAGCTACCTTACTCTTACATTTAGCACTAAATTTACGCCAGCTTTCATTCGGTTACTCTATCGTGTTTTGAATTAGCAACCTTTCCAACATTTTTCCATACCAGCTAACCATTGTGCTAGAGGTACGTAATTCTGGTGGATGGCAATCTGTAGCAATCTGTAACCTAGCCAAACATACGCAACACATTTTGCTCAGTGGTGGTTGTGGTTGTTACCGCGGGAATGGTTATATTGGGGGTTGGCGAGGTGTAGGCCTCAGAGAATCAATATTCAATTGCTCAGATCAATAGCATTGATTTTAGTTCGGCTTACTTGAAGAGAGTTGAGGAAACCAGCACAGAGGTTACTGTGGTTGAGCCGAAATTAGATGAGCCAGCTCCTGTAGAGAAGGCTACAGAAATAGAAAAACCTGTGACTAAAGAAAAGCCACAGGTGCGTAAGGTGCCTACTGAACTAAAAGGACTTCGAGAGCTTCCTGGTAAAGCGAAAAATCTCAAAGACTTGTAATTGG